>NZ_JAQEHY010000009.1:0-125466 GCF_027665985.1 Butyricicoccus sp. AM78-15b2TA | reverse complement strand
CTGGGACAAGAAATACCCCAAGATTTCTCAGTCGTGGAGGGATAACTGGGCAAATCTCAGCACTTATTTTAAGTTTCCTCAAGAACTTCGGCGGCTGATCTATACAACCAACACGATCGAAGGCTTCAACCGTCAGCTTAGGAAGGTAACCAAGTCGAAATCCGTGTTTCCGACCGATGACAGCCTTTTCAAAATGCTGCAGCATGAGCCGAAAACCTGTAAACGCTGCACAGTATGCGCTCAGAAACGGAGGAACAGCAGATGATTACGAACGAGTACGGTATTCATACCTTTTCACTAAATTTCAATGCAAATATTCCGAAATTCAGAATATTATCGAACAAAATGAGTGCATTCGTACCGGCAAAGGGAAATCAGGGCTTTCGTCATATTACCAGATGCCGCAGTTCAAGTCCATCGGCGTTGAAATTCACTTAGGGCAATCCATCTCGCATCCGTGCTGGCTGATACTGATTGTTAACCCGTCTTCTCCGCTCGCCAGTACCTATGAACCGACCGCATTATTTCAAGCTGACGAAAAGTCTGTACAGCAGATAAAGCACCGTCTGCGAAATATCCTTGATAAAATCGGCATTGACCGGCGGCTCAAAGGGTTTAAGCTGTCGAGGTGTGATTTGACCTGCAATCTGTATTATGACCGCAAGGCGGATGTTCAAGATCGTTTGGATATTTTCAAGAAATCCTTTCCTATCCCCTATTATAGCGTGATTAAATTCGGTCAATATTCAAATTCCAATGAAAGATTCAAAGGCGCCAATAAGCATTCATCGAGTTAACATACTGGAAATGGAAATGGTTCGGATAAAGGCTTGTTTCAGGGTGTTTGAGTCTGCTTAGACAGCATGATTTGACGTTTGATCGCCAACATTAGAATATAAGCATACATGAATTAAAGTGAAATGCGTTTTTCACCTATGTTAATGGAGGTTTTGCTATGCCGAACGATGAAATCCTGACCGTCAAAGAGACGGCCGCCCGGCTCAAGACCACGCGCCAGCAGGTGCGCAAGATGATCGCAAATGAAGAACTCCCTGCCGTAAAGGTTGGCAGGGAGTGGAGGGTGCTGAAGGCGGGGATTATGGGGTTTTTTGAGGTGAATTTGTAAACATACCTATTGGATCATGTAGCCGTATATTTTCCGCATCAACACATCCAGATAAGGTTTTCTTTCGCGCTGTAGAATATAATTTGATCCTGTGGAAGATGAAGAGTTTGGCTGATATATTTTCGCTGATGTTCCAGATTGGCAATCTGAGCTGCCGTCAGAGATGTGCTATGTCGCGAGATTGGCGCTGCTTTATCGGCGCAGTTAATCGCAATAATCAAACGGGAACATGATACAGGGACAGCATTGACTGAAACAATGCTGGATCGTTAGCATAATCTCTTTGATCCGAGCACAGCACATATACGATACAGATGCAATGATGCAATATATCTTTCAAGCATCAAATTCCACACACAGGATCAAAAATGATCAATCAATGCGAAATGGCAGGAGCACTTCATTCATGCGTTCAATATTCTGTACGACGCTGTCCTTGCGGCGGATAGCGAGACTGACATAAAGCGTGTCGATGAGGGAGAACTGCGCCACGCGCGGCGACACGAAAAGCTGCTCGGGCGAATACAGCTCAAGGCAGATGTCGCTGACCTCTTTGAGCGGCGTATCCGGATAGCCGGTGATGCCGATGGTCGGTGCGCCGCACTCCTTCGCGGTACGCACGGCCGACACGATTTCGCGCGTCTTGCCGGTATGCGAGATGGCGATGACCGCCGTATCCGGGCCGCATTGGCTCGCCTGAATCTGCATCAGGTGCGAATCGGTCAGCGAAACCGCGCGGATGCCGATGCGCATGAGGCGGATGTAGAAATCCTCCGCGATGGTGCCGGACGCGCCGACGCCGAGGATGAGGATATTCTCCGCCCGGTTGAGCACCCCCACCGCCTGCTCGATTTTCCCGAAATCAAGCAGCTGGAGCGCCCGCTCGAGCGTGTCGATATTCCGGCTGAACACGTTCTCCGAAATGGTCGAAATGCTATCGGTTTCGGACAGATCTTCAAAAATCGTGCGCACCGACTTAGGAGAATATTTCGCCAGCAGCAGCTTTACCTCGCTGAAGCCCGCGCAGCCGACGATCTTGCAGAATCGAATAATACTCGACTCCGCGATGTCAAGCTCGGCCGCCATCTGCTGAATGCTGATCGAGGTAATATGTACCGGATCGGCTAAGATATAGTCCGCAATCCGCTTTCCAACCTTGGATAAAGTCGAATACTGCGACTGAATTGCGGCATAAACGTTCTTGTCCATGCAATCACCCTGCACTTCCGCATCATATAGTAATTTTATTGTATCACAAAACATCGACCTTGTGAAGAATGCACAAAATTGAATATTGTTCTTTTTACAATATGATTTATTGAATTTTATTCCGCTCAGTGCTATACTTGTAGATGTTCGGTGGAACGGACTTCCACTGAAAGGGTATAGCGAGAGACGAGTCCGGACAACGTCTCAAAGGCAGACCCACTCCCGATGCGCCCGGCGCACCGGACGGTCTGTATCGCTGCAACTGAAAAGAAAAGAAAAACAAAAAAAGGACTGAGCAAAACCATGGGCAAATCCAGCAACCCGACTTTCGCGGGTGATAAGGAATTTGAGAAGATCCACCTCAAAGAAAAGTTCTCCTACGGCCTCGGCGATGTTGCCTGCAACGTTGTCTACGCCCTGACCACCTCGCTGCTGATTTACTTCTACACCAACGTAGTCGGTATCTCGGCGGCTATGATCGGTACCATCATGCTGTTCTCCCGTTTCTTCGATGGTATTTCCGACGTACTTATCGGTCATCTGGTTGACCGCACGCATTCCAAGCACGGCAAATCCCGTGCATGGATTCTCTGGATGATGATTCCGTACGGCATCGCAGCCATCCTGCTGTTCACCGTTCCGCCCGCAACCCCGATTGTCAAGGGCATCTACGTTTTCATCACCTATAACTTCTGCACCACCGTTGTCTACACCGCACTCAACCTTCCGTATGCAACGCTGGCTACCCTGATGACCCGCGACACCGACCAGCGCGCCGTTGTCAACCTGTTCCGTACCGGTATGTCCGCCCTCGGCAACATGGTCATCACCGCCATTACCTTCCCGCTGGTTACCCGTCTGGGTGACACCCAGCAGGCATGGATCGAGGTTTCCATCCTCTACGCCATCGTTTCCATCATCATGCTGTTCATCTGCTTCAAGAACTGCCACGAGCGCGTCAAGGAAGAGACCAAGACCAAGGACGGCAAGAACGTTCCGCTCTGGATGGGCATCAAGCTCTGCGTCACCAACAAGTACTTCATCATGTTCTTCATGCTCGCTGTGTTCCTGTCCTTCTATGAGGCAGTTACCGGCACCTGCAACGCATACTACGCACAGTACATTCTCGGCAACCGCGACCTGCTCGGCGCACTCGCATCGTTCGAGTCCATTCCGCAGATCGTCACCGTTCTTGTCCTCTCCCCGTTCATCGCCAAGTTCGGCAAGCGCAACGTAGCGCTGATCGGTGCGATCGTCGCCGTTGTCGGCACGGTCTCCCTGTTCATCAACCCGAGCGCCCTCAATCTTGCACTGTTTGCCTGCGTCATGCGCGGCATCGGCAAGGGCTGCTTCCGCGGCGTCAAGTACTCCATGCTCGCTGACGTTATCGAGTACGGCGCATGGAAGAGCGGCATCCGTGTACAGGGCCTGATGGTATCTGCTACCACTGCCGGCCAGAAGTTCGGCTCCGGCATGACGAGCGCGATCTTCGGCGCCCTGATGAGCCTCGTAGGCTTCGCCGGCACCGCAACCATCAATGCCGCACAGTCTCAGATGCTCATCGCCATCTACATCATCGGCAACATCATCGCCTGGGGCGGCATCGGCGTTCTGCTGATCTTCTACAAGCTCGATAAGATCTATCCGCGCATTATCACCGAAATGAAGCAGCGCGAAGCTGCCGAGGCAGCAAAGGCGACCGCAAACGCCTGATTTTCCCCCGCACTCCCTCATTTTTACGCATCATCTTTTTCTTCCCTTATATGGAACAGCCGGCGGAGTCAAGCATTCCTGCCGGCTGCCCCCATATTCTACCGCAAATAAAATTCTGTAAATATCCACCATTTATATGAAAGGCGTGTAACAAATGGAAACCCTGTCCTACGAAAAACGCATCGAACTCGGTAATCTCGTCCCGGCGCTCGGCCAGTTCAAGGTCATGGAAAAAATCCCGCAGTATCAGCAGTGCGAGGTGCACAACCTCGTGGATGCGCCCGCCGAGGTGCCCGAAACGCTGCGCCACGTTGTATTCAACATCGAGCGCGGCCAGACGCTTCACGAAACCATCGACTTTCTCAATATGTGCCCCGACCTAAAAAACATGGACATCATCTACGCCAACGAGCTCGATGACGGCGCGGTCCGCTCGGGCAACTGCAACGTTGCCTACGAAATCGCGAAATCCATCGGCATGAATTACGCCTACGGTCTGGAGTTTATCGAGCTGGTAAATCCCGAGGACAACAAGGGCTTCCACGGTAACGCCCTGTTCTCCCGCTGGCCCATCCGCTGGGCGAAGGTCGTCCATATGCCCGAGCAGTACAACTGGTACTATGACCGTCAGAAGCGTATCGGTGCGCGCGTTGCCATCGTCTGCTCGCTCGACATCGGCGGACGCGAGGTCGGCGCGGTCAGCGTTCATCTGGAGAACCGTGCGGACAGCGAGGGCCGCGAAGCGCAGATGGCAGTCGTATATGATGAGATCAAGCGTTCGTTCACGCCGGACACACCGGTCATGATCGGCGGCGATCTGAACACCAATACGTTCGACGGCAACGACATTCCGGGATTTACCAAGCTGTTCAACGACCCGGAGCGTCTCTCCAAGCACATGGAGCATGTTGAGCAGTACGAGCGCGTTCTGCCGCAGGCGGAGGAAAACGGCTTTTCCTACCGCGAGTTCAGCAGCATCGAGGGCACGCGCCGCAAGCCGATGCCGGGCGGCAAGAGCATGCTGCTCAAGCTGGACTGGCTGATGGCACGCGGCATGGAATGCGTCGATCACGGCACGATTTCGACTGAAACGAAGGACTGCACCTGGGCCGAGCCGGGCAGCGCGCTGGCGAAGTTCACAGGTCCCGAGCTGTCCGACCACAACGCCTGCTGGGCAGACTGTCGATTCGCAAAGTAAATACTGAAATCTATTGTAGAAAGCTGCACACGCTGCATACATATTGGCAGTGTGTGCACTTTTTATCGAGTGAGGAGAACCTACATCAAATGAGTGGAATGATACAATACCTGCGCGAACTTCATTTCGCCTCGGTCGTAGTGCGGCTCGCCCTTGCGATGCTGCTCGGCGGCTGCATCGGTCTGGAGCGCGGACGCAAGCGCCGTCCGGCCGGTTTCCGCACCTATATGCTCGTCTGTCTTGGCGCGGCGCTGACCGTGCTGCTCAGCCTGTACGAATTTACCATGGTGACAGGGCCGTGGTCGGATATTTGCGCAGAGATCGGCATAAAAACCGACGTTTCGCGTTTTGGCGCACAGGTCATCAACGGCATCGGCTTTCTGGGCGCAGGAACCATTCTCGTTACCGGCCGCCAGCAGGTCAAGGGCCTGACCACTGCCGCTGGTCTGTGGGCGTCGGCCTGCACCGGCCTTGCGGTCGGCGCAGGATTTTACGAGTGCGTGCTCATCGCATTCGCGATGATATTTCTCAGCATCCGCCTGTTCCCAATTGTGGATGCGTACATACAGGAGAACGCGCGTGACATCAATCTGTACATGGAGTTCCATTCGCTCGGGGACATCAGTACCATCATCAATCAGCTGAAAGCGCAGAACGTGCAGATCTACGACATCGATATCGAGCGGAACAAAAGTGGCGAGGCGCTGCACCCAAGTGCGATCTTCTCGATCCGCCTCAATGAAAAAATACCGCACACGCAGCTTCTCTCCGATCTGGCGGAGCTGGACTGCCTTTGCGTGATCGAAGAGCTGTAAGGAGTGGACTGCTATGTTATCTGTTTTTGACGGCCTGCGCGACGTGACGACGCTTTCCGTGTTCGTGCGTCTGGCCTGCGCGCTCATCTGCGGCGGCATTATCGGTATCGAGCGCTCGTACAAGCGCCGCCCGGCCGGCTTCCGCACGCACATCCTCATCTGCATCGGCGCGGCCATCACCACGCTGACGAGTCAGTATCTGTATCTGAATATGCACTATTTTACAGATATGGCGCGCCTCGGTGCACAAGTTGTTGCGGGTATTGGCTTCATCGGTGCGGGCACCATCATCGTTACCAAGCGGCAGCGCGTCAAGGGTCTGACCACAGCGGCTGGTCTCTGGACCTCGGCCATCATCGGCCTCACCTTTGGCGGCGGCTTCTACGAGGGCGGCATTCTCGCGACCGCGTTCATCATGCTCGCCGAGCTTGTGTTCTCGCGGCTGGAGTACCGTGTGTTGGAGCACGTTCCCGAGATCAATGTGTATATGGAATATGAGGATAAAACGTGTCTGGACGATGTGCTGCAGCTGTACCGCAGATGTGATGTCAAGGTGCTGAATATCCAGATCACCCGTGCGGCGGAAAACGGTGAGCACAATGCCTGTGCGATCTTCACGCTGCGCCTGCCGCGCAGCTGCACGGTAAACCGTCTGATGACACTGGTCGGCGAGCGTAAAGGCATCGTGTCGGTCGAGGAACTGTAAAACGGCAGAACGCAGAAAGAAGCTGACGAATCTGCGCTTTCAATCGAATGGAATTCGCGTCTTATGTCACAATTTTTCGTCTCTTTTGTAAAAAACGAAGTGTACATCCCCACTTTTACAAAGATTACACAAAAATGAATTTCTCTATTTAATACGCGTTGCAGTGCGAGAACTTTTTTCTGTTTTTCCTTCATTTTCAACTATATATTATAGATGTAGAAGCTCCTGAGATATTCTCAGGAGCTTATTTTTTGTCAAAAAGGAGGAAGCAAAGATGTTCAACAATCAAAAATTTCTGACGTGCGGCGTGATGGCTGAGATTCCCTCATGGCTGGCCAACCTGATGTGGTACATGGTCTTGACGATGGAGGTTGAGAAAAAGGACTATTTGCAGGTATTCACGCTGACGAAATTGCCGACCGGTCAGCACATTATCCATGAGCAGGAGCAGCAGCCGTACCGATACAGGCTCGATGTATCGTGTGACGATGCTGTAGATACGAAGGTGTTCGTCATCGACAATTTGACGCATTCTACTATGCTGTTTTCCGAAGAATATTAAGATTTACTATACGAAACGGAGGAACAGACAATGAAAGAAACAAGAATTTGTGCAAACTGCGGTGCAGAATACCCGATAGATGAAATGTTTCAAGTGGGAAATGACTGGCTCTGCGATGACTGCGACCGCATTATTCATCACGACCGCGCGTACTGGGACGGAGATGACAACGCCTACTGCGCATCCTGCTGGGACGAACATTGCTCCGTTATCCATGAATACAGCTACACGCCCGACCTCGTTTTCCACGGCAAGGGCCTGCGGCACTTTGGTGTTGAGCTCGAAATCGATGACGGTGGCACGGTAAACAGCAACGCGGAGAAGCTGCTCGACATCGCGAACAAGGACGCAGAAAATCTCTACATCAAGACAGACGGCAGCCTGGACGAAGGCTTGGAACTCGTAACGCATCCGATGACGCTCGAATACCATTTGAACGAAATGCCGTGGGCGGAAGTTCTCCGCAAGGCGCAGAGCATGGGCTATCTCAGTCATGCGGCAGGCACTTGTGGCCTGCACGTTCACATCTCGCGTCTGGCGTTTGGCTGTACTTACGAACAGCAGGAAGCCGCGATTGCCCGTTTGCTCTACTTTGTCGAGAAATTCTGGGCAGAACTGCTGCGGTTCTGCCGCCGCACGCAGAGCCAGATGAATCGCTGGGCAGTGCGGTACGGCATTCGCCTCACGCCGACCGACCAGATGAGCCACGCGAAGAACTCCTGTGCCGGACGCTACACCGCCGTCAACCTCACAAACTCAGACACCGTGGAAATCAGAATGTTTCGCGGCACACTCAAACTGAACACGCTCAAGGCGACTTTGCAGATGGTGAACCACCTCTGTGAAGTCGCTGTTTCTTTGTCCGACAGTGAAGTGCAGGACCTGAGCTGGTTCGATTTTCTGGATATGGTGCACGAACCGGAGCTGATTCAGTACCTCAAGGAGCGCCGTCTGTACGTTAATGAACCTGTATCTGCAAGCGAGGAGGAATGAGTATGTGCAGTTTGTTTGGCCTAATCGACTTCAAGGGGTGTCTTAGTACGCATACGAAGAACAAAATCTTGAACACCTTAGCGCGTGAGTGTCAGGTTCGTGGCACGGATGCGACCGGTATCGCCTACAACTTCAACGACCGATTGCGGATTTATAAGCGCCCGATTCCTGCTCGAAAAATGAAAATCCACATTCCGCACGGTGTAAACGTGGTCATGGGGCATACCCACATGACAACACAAGGCAATGCGCAGTTTAACCAGAATAATCACCCGTTCCTTGGTCACGTTGACGGCAACAGCTTTGCTCTCGCGCATAACGGCGTGCTCTGGAATGACAAAGACCTGCGGATGGACGAAAACCTTCCTCAGACGAGCGTCGAATCTGGACAAGGACAACTCCATCTGGTTTGTCGTCGGAAATAACCCGTTGTGCGTGATGTTCTATGATGGCTTTCTGATTTACGCCTCCACACAGGAAATTCTCTGCAAGACCATCAAAAAGCTACATCTGAAAGCGCCCACCGACATTCCGGAACCGAAGGAGGGCGAGATCATGAAAATTGCTCACACCGGCCGTATCACTACAGGCACCTTCACACCGCACACGACGTTCGAGCACTGGTGGCGCAAATATCCCTTCTATCGCAGCTATTATGAGGACACGCCGACAGGCTATGATGACCTGTTTAGCGTGGCGAAGGTATTCGGCGTAACCGCCGATGAGGTGCAATCACTTCTCGATTACGGCTGCTCGGAGGAGGAAATCGAGGAAATGCTCTACAATCCTACTCTGCTGCACGAAATGACTGGTGAACTGCTATATGCGTACTGATTAGGAGGTGATTTTATGGACGCAGTAAAAGTCGTTCTCGGCGTGATGACGGTCATCGGCCTGCTGGCTGATCTGCTGTCAGACGATGACTGAACGCAAAAGTACCGGCTCACGCGAACCGGTACTTTTTTGAGTCTTTCATTTGGGTATACCCATCTAAAACAACGAAAAGCTATGTCAATAGGGTCGGTTTCGGACTTTTGAAATATGTCAAAATATGCGGCGACCCTATTGCACTTAACCACGTTTCAACTGCTCAATAAGATTATCAAACAGCGACACAAACTCGCTCTCAATCTGAGAGTAAATTTCTTGTGCGGTTGCATCATCATAAAGGTGCGAGGTCTGGTTGCGAGCATTCAGCAGTGCAATCCACGCCTGTTCATCGTCAATCAGGCCATACGAGAACGCCTTACGCATCGTTGCTTTCAGACTGTTCAGTTCAGTAAAGCCTTGGTCGAGCAAAAACTCGCGTGTGGTTTTCCACGCCAGCTCGCAGGTGAACTCAAAGCGCTGGATTACACCGTCGCGAATGATTTTAGCCGGATTCTCTTGATACGCTTGCACACCCTCGCGTAAGCGTTCAACAGCATTGGTGAGATTTTCGAATTTCGTATTGTAACGGTCCAGCAAGCAAATCCCGTCCTTCTCTATATTTTGAAGCAATGCGGCATCGGTGTGTTCGCTGACAAACACCAAATCAATCGAATACAGCGAGTCCAGATCATTTTCCACTGCATCGCTGAATAGTGTACGCTGTTGCGGCGTGCAGCCCCATACCGCGAAATCATAATCACTGCGGGCGTGATGATCGCCGCGGGCACGCGAACCGAATAATACCAGTTTCGGCACTCTACAACGGTGCGCTAACTGTTTTACCTGTTCAATTGTCTTATCCATCAGCGCCACCGTCCTTATTATTTTCATGATACCATACTTAAAGGAGAGATACACCATGAAAATCGGCTATATCCGCATCAGTACCGAGGACCAGAATACTGCACGTCAGGAAGTCCTGCTGCACGATCTCGGCGTTGACGAGGTTTTCATCGACAAGGCCAGCGGCAAGAATGCCGATCGGCCAGAACTCACCCATATGATGGAGTACGTCCGCCGCGGCGATACCGTGATTGTCGAGTCGATCAGTCGTTTTGCCCGTAACACACGAGACCTGCTTGATCTTGTGGAACGACTGACCGAGCAAGAAGTCGAGTTTGTCAGCCGCAAAGAGGCTATCGACACCACCACACCTACCGGCAAGTCTATGCTGACAGTGTTTGCGGCGGTCACAGAACTAGAGCGCGAGTACATCCTCCAGCGTCAGTGCGAAGGAATTACTATCGCGAAAGAACAGGGCAAGTACACCGGTTGCAAGCCACTGCCGTTGCCGGACAATTTCGAGCGAGTGGTTGCACGCTGGCGTACCGGCGAGATCACCGCGACCGAGGCCATGCGGCAGACCGGATTGAAGCCGAATACGTTTTACCGGCGGTGTGCGAAATCGAAACAAACCGCAAACAACTAAGATTCCATTGTATACTTTAGTTACCGCTATACCTTAAACATTAACCGCCGAACCTCAAAACAGCACGAGGTTCGGCGGATTTGTTTTTTTGTATTCAATCCATGCTTCCGACAAGACCTAAGGCAAAGCCCTGTCATGCCAGAATCGCTCTTCTCTGTTGCTCCACAATTTCAGACAGCCGGTTCAGCCGTTCCTCCTGCAGTTCGATGTCCGAATGCAGCATGAAGCGGAAGCCGTCCAGATTTTTCAGCTCCTGCCGGATTTCATCGGTCAGCATGCCGCGTGCCGTCTTGATAAAATCCACGCCGATACGCGGACGGCACTTGCCGATGTACCAGTCCGGATTGGCCAGCTGATCTTCGTCCAGATCGAACAGCAGACTGCAGTTGTGGTCAAAGACCGGCGCAGGCTTCTTAATTTCCATCGTCTGATTGTCGAACAGGAAACCGAAATTGCCGAGGTGGCGATCGGTATTCAAAATCAGTGCATCGAGCACGAACATGCGCCGAAGCACATCCTCAGCTCCGAACTTTTCATACAATTTCAGCAGTCCCGATACACTATTCGGGCGGTCGGGAAAGTCACTGATTTTGATGAGTCCGGCCTGCTCATCGGTAAACAGACGGCACTTGGATATCAGTCGATGATGGTAGAAATCCAGGTCGTAATCCACAGCCTGTGGACAAATCTGTGCCGCAATCTGGCACGCAAGGAATTCGGACAGCGGCTCGATTTCATAGGTGTCGCTGCCGCCCTTGTAGAGGTAAATTCCGTCCGGTTCACGCACCCAGCATTTTGCGTAATAGCCGTCCGTGCCGAACTCCGGCGAGGTGGAGAACAGGGACTCTCCGCTGATCACGCCGCTGAAAGCCGCCTGCGCGATGAGAGCATCAAACTCGTTTCGATATAGGGAAACCTTGTCCCAGCCGAGCGTTTCCGACTCTTCTTTCACCCAAAACGTATCGTTGAGCGACAGCGCATGCGTCACACGAAGAAAGCCCTCCAGACCGATGCAGCCGTACTGCTCCAGAAGCTGCTCAATGTGCTTGCGGTGCTTGGGTGCTTTACGCTTCTCAAGCCACGCCGTCAGCGATTGTAGACCGAGCGGGCGCAGCTCGGTGTACCACTCCTGCAGAACCGCGCTTTCCTCTCCAAATTCGTCCTGTATACAGGAGAACAATGCCCACGGCTCGTCTTTATTCATTAAGATGTATCGCATAAGGCGCCCTCCTTTCGCACTTTGGTGAGGTAATTATAGCATATTGAACACAGAATGGCAAAAGTAGCATAGCATCCGCCAGAACTACAATGTAATTGATAAATTGTGCCACTCCGCAAAAAAACTGTTTTCCTTATCAAGAACGAGGATGGCGATCTTGGTGTCATAGATTCATTCTCCGTGCGTAGCCGCTGAACTTCTGCTAGCAGATCTTCTGCGTCCTCTGCGCTCTATGGCAAATGCCTCCGGCCCTTTACTGCAAATCGTCTCGCTGTTTCGCAGTAACTCAACTTTTCTTTCATCATGTTTTGCACGACCAGTTTCTTAAGGCAATACCGCATAATTGAACAAGAGCGATTTGCGAATAAATTTTGCGTACTGATGAGGCGCGGTTTCGCAGCAATACTTGCCGTATTGCAAGAAATCGCAACAAAATCAGAATACAAAATTTCCGCAAAGCGCCGCTGCTTTAATTGTGCGGTGTTGCCTTAAATTCTGGCGTGTCCCGTTTGTTCATTTTTTCCTCTTGGCATAATAAATCACTCCATCTGGTTAGATAGTATATCATACTGTCTAACAAATGGGGGCAGTTCAACATATGTCCCCCTTCTTTCTCATTCCTCTGCTGCAGTAAATCTGATTCATCGTTGGGTTTTCGATTAAGATCAGCAAGCAGATAATCTATAGCACTCCGAGGCGTAAAAGAACGCAGAATATCGTTTTTTAGGCATGGACGCATTTCCTTAACAGTTTCCCATTTGATATCCTCGAACATTTCTTCTCTATCTTCGTCTTCATCTTTTCGGCAATTATTTGTAAACTTATGAACCAGCTTTTTGTAATGTTCAGGCAGCACCCGTTCCTTCCCATACAGCGGGTAATACGGTGCTGAATGAAAGAGTAACAATCTTTTCGAGTGTAAAATACAGTTCTTTATACAGAACCAGATGTTTTACCAGTACATCCTCTACTCTCTCCAGCAAGTGCTCTGACGCTTCACTTATGACAAAAGTTTCATACACATTATCTATTAAAGAGTACTTCAGCAGTTCCTCTTTATCGTGCTTATTCCCGTCTCCCTTAACTTTATATATGGCATTTAATACGAACAGCAATGGCAGTGCAGGGTAAATATATGGTGTCGAAAAAACTGCGTTACACCTTGTCTTACTGCAAACTGTTCTCTTCTTTACAGGCACACCTTTATACAGTAGTTCGTTATCAAATCGCCGATAGCAATTATTGATATCCTCCGTAATTTTCTTTATTAGGTTTTCTTTTCCATTATCCTCATAGTCATGCTATTTATCGCTCGTCTCTGAACGGCTCAGCAGATGCACCATATTACTGATCACCTGAAACAAGTAATCATTTTCATCACGAATTTTAAACAGCGGTTTGTAAGACTTCATGTCAGCTTCATCATCATAGCTACGCATGTTAATTTTTGTAATATCTTCTTCAGTCCCCCAAAAAACAAGTCTCGTATAGAGAAACTGAAGCTCATCCGAGCTCAAGTCTTCTCTTTTTCCGGACTCAGTCAGAAAATCTGTAAGAATACGGAAATTCCTATCTTTGTACCCAGGAATATTGCTGTTTTCAACGAATTCCGCAAATTCAGTCATCTGCTGTTCAATCTTATGCCGAAGTTTTTCTTTGACAAATTAGCATTTTCAAAATCAAATGCGCTATTACAGAACTTCTCAAACACTATAACCACTGGGCCACTCCACCGCACGATGACAAGAAGGGTAAAACCGGCAAGACCGATCATCGCGACTGCACCGCCGGAATTGCCTTGACAGCCGAGTTCGTGTTGGACGGCGTTTCCGAACTCACGCGAAGCATTTTCGTGTACCTCGGTAAGCCGCTCAATCTGACCGATGACGTCTGCCCGACTCTGATTGGAGCAGCCCTCGAGGAGTTCGCTAACTGGTTCGCGGACAACTACGAACATGCAATTGCGCTGCTGCATCAGATTGCCGACAAGCCGGACATCCTGTCCCATCTGTGGGTCGATGGCTCGGATGAGTTCGCTGATCTACTCACGCGCGAACGCCGTATCCAGGCCAATCTCGCTCTGCTTCGGTGGTCTTTCTTATGCATGGTCGAGATGATCAAAGAGCGCATGGAGTTACCTTCCAGCAATGAGCATGCGCTCTACGAAAAATTTTAGGAGGCCATTCACTGCTCTGTCCGCAAGCAGGTGGAGGAATTCCCCTATTTTTAGTATAGCCCCTGCGGCATCGAGCCGCAATACAGGCGCGGTTCCGCAGGTGTCTGATACGGCGAAATCCGGTTATCCCGAACTGTCGTATATATAGTATAACAATGGAAAGAATATACAATACACCCACCATCTACACAAACCAAAGGAGGTCAACCCTTATGTTCAAGCCCACACCCACCTGTCCCCTGCCCGACATCCGCGAGGCACGCATCGACCCGACCCTGCCGGTGAACGAGCGCCTGCGCCTGTTCGCCTCGTCTGTCAGCGACCCACACCGCTTCCGCGTAGGCGACACTGCGGTTGAGGTGCTGTTTGATGACGGCGCACCCAGTCTGCAATCCTGCCTGACCAACCTGTGCAAGCGGCTCCAGTGATGGTAAAAGCCGGATAACCGAAGCGAAGCCTTGCGGCACGCCGTGTGCTGTGATACACTATACGTGCAAAACACAGCCTGCGGCGTGCCGTCCGTTTTTTAGGAGGCACTCAATGGCACGAAAAAGTAAATACGAACCCCAAAAGTTATCCACAGTCCTGTGGAAACCCGCGCTCTATATCCGTCTTTCCCGCGAGGACGGCGACAGCGAGGAAAGCAACAGCATCATCAGTCAGCGCGAGCTGCTGACCGAGTTTGCAGATACGCAAACCGACATGACCGCGTCCCGGCTGTACGTTGATGACGGCTATACCGGCACCGACTTCGACCGGCCGGATTTCCGGCGCATGATGCACGACCTGCGCGCCGGCATCGTCAACTGCGTGATCGTCAAGGATCTGTCCCGACTGGGACGCAACTACGTCAAGGTCGGCGAGTACCTTGAGCACACGTTTCCGCTGCTGAACGTGCGGTTCATCGCGCTGAGCGAGCGCATCGACAGCGTTGCCGACCCGCGCTCGGCGGACAGCCTGATCGTGCCGTTCCGCAACATCCTCAATGACGAGTACGCGCACGATATCTCCAATAAAGTCCGCGCTTCGCTCGATCTCAAGCGCCGACAGGGCAAATTTATCGGCTCATTTGCGTCCTACGGCTACCGCAAAGACCCGAACGACCACAGCCGGCTGCTGATTGACGAGCCGGCTGCCGCCGTTGTCCGCGATATTTTCAACTGGTTTCTCGCCGGAACAAGCGTACTCGGTATTGCCAAAAAGCTGAATGCTGAGGGCATTCCGAATCCATCTGCCTACAAACGGCAGCAGGGCATGAACTACCGCCATCCGGCCTCGGACAAGCTGGACGATCTGTGGCCGGACAGTTCGGTTCGCCGTATCCTGCGCAATCCTCTCTATACCGGCACTATGGTGCAGGGCAAAAACCGCACGAAAAGCTACAAGCTGCATGTCAGCGAGGCCGTGCCCGAGGAGGACTGGATCACTGTCGAGCAGACACACGAGGCTATCATCTCAAGCGAGCTGTTCGCCAAAGCGCAATCCCTGTTCGCCCGTGATACGCGCACCTCACCAACACAGCCCAAAGTCTACCTGTTCTCCGGTTTTCTTCGCTGCGCGGACTGCGGCAAGGCAATGAACCGAAAGCTGATTTCCCAGCCGCATCGCGACTATTACTACTATATCTGCTCGACGTTCAAAAAGCAGCACAGCGGCGCCTGCACGAAGCATACCATCCGCAGCGACCGGCTGGAGCAGGCTGTATTGGAAACGCTCCGTCACCAGATTGCTCTGGCGGTCGAGATGGATGAGCTGATTGCCGAGATAAACCGCAGCGGCACGCGAAACCGTTCCGTTAAGCCTCTGCTTGACGAGCGGGCACAGCTTGAAACCGAGCGCGAACGCATCGAGCAGATGAAGCTGTCCCTGTATCCGGACTGGAAAGCCGGAGATATTTCGCGTGAGGAATACCATCGGCTGAAAGAGCAGTTTGAGCAGCAGCAGGCCAAACTGGACACACGTCTTGCGTCCCTGCAAGCGCGCATCGACGAGACGCAGAACGGCGTAGATGAAACCAACTCGTTCCTGTCGCAGTTCGTCAAATACCGCAATCTGCAAACGCTGACACGCGAGGCCGTTGTCGAACTGATCGACATGATTTATGTACACGAAGGCGGTAAAATCACAATAAAATTCAAATTTTCGGATGCCTATGCGGCAGCACAGGACTATATCCGCAAGCATGGAAAGACCGCATAGTCCTAAAATATCATCTTCCCCCGCTGCTGCCGACACCCTTTCCGCACTGCTGGAGGATCTCGGCGCACAGCCGCGGGACTTTGACTGCATCGTTACCGGCGACCTCGGTCACATCGGTGCGGATCTGCTGCTGACGCTGCTGCGCGGTGACAGCATCGACCTGTCCCCTGTCTACTCGGACTGCGGCAGCCTGATTTTTGGTGACGAGCAGGACGCGCATGCAGGCGGCTCGGGCTGCGGCTGCTCAGCGGCAGTTCTCTGCGGACCGCTGCTGCGCGATATGCATCGCGGCAAAATCCACCGGCTGGTGTTTGCGGGCACGGGTGCGATGATGAGTCCGACCTCGGTGCAGCAGGGACAGCCGATTGCAGGTATCTGCCACGCCGTCGTGTTGGAAAGGAGCGAAGCATGAACTACCTGAACGCTTTCTGGGTCGGCGGACTGATCTGTGCGCTGTGTCAGGTGCTGATTGACAAAACCAAGCTGACACCGGCGCGTATTCTCGTTTCGCTGGTGGTGCTCGGTGTTATCCTGCAGGGGCTCGGCTGGTATCAGGCAGTCGTGGACTACGCAGGTGCAGGCGCGACTGTGCCACTGCTCGGCTTCGGATACTCGCTGGCAAAAGGCGTTGCCAAAGCAGTTGCGGAAAGCGGCCTGCTCGGCGTGTTCACCGGCGGCGTGACCGGTGCGGCAGGCGGCATTGCCGCCGCGATCGTGTTCGGCTGTCTGTTCGCGCTGCTGTCCAGACCGCAATCGAAGTCGTAAAAAATAACACTCCCGCTCGGAATCCACCTTCCAAGCGGGAGCATTTTTGCAGCCAATTCTTTCTTTATCCGATTACGCAGATCACGGTCATTATCATGGCGCATACCACCGCAGCCGCGCTGACAGTGCGTACCTTGCTTACCGCGCCATCGGCCTGCTGCCGGTCTTCACCCAACAGCCATGCCGGTCGGAAATAGAACAAGATACCGAGAACGAACAATACGCCTATGCTGACCCAGTCATAGATTTGCATTTTCAATGCCCCATTTCTTCATTTCCGTAACCCAATACTCTCTCTTCATTTCTCTCTCCTGCTTCCGTCTGCCGAAAGCTGCGGCACTAACCGACCGGCTGCAATCCGTCGGTATCTGCCGCTCGCGCACCTGCGTCTGTATACGCGGTGCAAACCTGCTCATCGCCTGTCTCTGCAGGTGATTCTTTTTTATCAGGTTGATATTATTTTATCACATCCCGCTGAAAATCTCAATGTTTCTGCGGCTTTACAAAACACTTTCTCCAATTTAACCAATTTCTTTTTTATGTTTTTGGCAAGAACCCTTTATTTTTGTGCACTTTATCTGTATCTATCTCCTTGCTTTATTGCATATTTTCGAGTATACTAGGAAAGACGAACTTTATCCCGCAATTGGGAAGGAGGAACTTTTTCAAATGCTGTACTCCAAAAACAAAAAACGCGGCTTCACGCTCGTGGAGCTGATCGTTGTGCTGGTCATTCTGGCGATCCTAGCGGCGCTGCTCATTCCGGCACTGACAGGATATATTGATAAGGCGAAAAAAGATCAGGTCATCGCGGAAACCCGCATGCTGCATGAGGCCGTGCAGACGGAGATGTCCGAACTATATGGTTCTTCAAATTGGAAACTTAATTCCTACACCACACTTGCAAACAGTACAGGTACAGTAATTGGTAACAATTCTAATGGTAATCCTAATAGTTATGATTTGAAAGCCAACTACGATAAAATTGCAAAACTTTCCGAAGTACCTTGTCTGCAGAAAGGCGGTTCTGGACAATTTCTCGTTCTTATCAATAGTAAGGCACAAATCCACGCGATTATTTATCACTCCGACCGTGGCTATCTCGGTCTTTACTTTAGTGATACCAACCAATATAGTGCCTATAAAATTGGCGAAACCGCTGAAGGCGGTAAAATAAGTGATAACATGTTCCGTTCTTATTATAGTTCGGTTTATTATAATGCCGCCGTTGATGCCGTGCCCGACTCCAACGGCAATTACAACGACAAGAACTATTATTGGTGGTCTTGCACCGGCATCCGCGGTATGCTGAACATCAGCGAACTTGTTTTCCCATCATAACAAAATCCCCGCCACTCGGCGGGGATTTCTTTTACCATATGATATTATGCCTCAAACCCATCCGGGAACACAACGGTCAGCACCCACTTGAACGCCTCTTCGCCGTAAACGGCGTGCGGCACCTTGGCGGGCATGACCAGCGTTTCGCCAGCCTTGACGATATGCGGCACACCGCCGACCGTAAAGCGTCCGGTGCCCTCGAGCACGGTCACCATTGCGTCGCCGGTGGAGTCGTGCGTGCCGATCTCCTCGCCCTTGTCAAACGCGAACAGCGTAATGCTGACCGCCTTGTTCTGCGCCAGTGTCTTGCTGACCACCTGTCCCGACTGAACGGAAACCAGCTCGGCGAGCCTTACAACGCTCTCGTGGTCGATATTGCGGATGAACTTGTCCATAGCTTCTCCTCTTTCCTGTCGTTTGCTTTATGCGGACAGTATACCACGCCAAGCCGCCGATTTCTGTTGTCCGCACAACATTTACAGAAAAATCGAATTTTCCTTGCGCGCTTCAGTCTGGAATTGCTCGAGCATAGCGGTGTGCGACAGAAAATCCGGATCATCAAATTTCTTTGCACCGCTCGGGCAGTAGGTCGTGCAGGCACAGCATTTAATACAGGTGCCCGGAATATTAGACGGGTCATTCGGGTCAATCGCACCCATCGGGCAGATTTCCGCGCACAGACCGCAGTGCTCACACAGCATCATCATCGTGCTCGGCTTGGCCTTCAGGAACTTTGCGGGCGTTTTGTCGGTCTTGAGCGGCGTGTAGTAGGCTGCCTGCGCGTTACCCGGTACCTTCGGCGGCTTGATCTCTCCCTCGCTTCTCAGCTTGAGCGCCGCACCCTGAGCCAGCATACGCAGCTCACTGAGGTCAGCCGCGTCCGGACGGTCTGCCGCCAGCTTGTCCGAGAATACATGTCGGCACAAAAAAGCGCCGCCTGCCGCCGGTTTGAAGTTGTTTTTTGTCAGCAGCTCGCACATTTCGGCAAGCGCGTTGTCATATGCTCTGCCGCCGTAGGTGACAAGCGCCACCGCCGGTGTACCCTCACCGTGCAGGCAGCGAGCAAAGTCCGGCAAAATCTTGTTCGGCAGCCGACCGGCATACACCGGACAGCCGAATACCACCAACTCATCCGGGGCAAACTGATACTCCTGCGCACGGTCAGACGGCGTGTTGAGTGATATGTACCGGCACTCTGCCTTAAACAGACGCGCCAGTTCATCCGCCGTTGTTTCAACAACGGTCTTTGTGCTTCCTGCCGGACTGAAATACACACCCGTAACTTTTTTGATATCCATATTCTTTTCGCCCTCCGTCCTACGATTATTCTACAATTTCAATACGGAATACGTTAATCGTGTCCACATCGGGGCAGCAAAACACCGCCGTGCCGTCCTCCTGCCCGGGAAGATGACCGCCGTAACGCAGAATGTCGATGTATAGGAACGCAACGTGCATCGCCATCGGGCAAAGCTGCCCGCGCTCGGTGTCAAAATCGAAGCTGTCGCCTATCTTGTGCCCGCGGTGACAGCCATGCTTGCCTTTTCGGTCGATCAGCGTAATTTTGATCTTGGGTCTGCTCATTTGCGCCACGGCTCCTCACCCTGATGCAGAATTTCCATCTGGCACAGACGCATCGCGTTCAGCGCGGTATCGTGCGACTCCGGCGTGACGCACGCGCACAGTGCCGCGTCGATTACGATGTTTGCCTCCGGGAATGCTGCCTTGCACAACATGGCGTTGGAAATCACGCAAATGCCAGTGCATACGCCGACAAATTCAATTTCCGTCGGCGGTTCCGGCAGCGCGCGGAGCATGTCCGGCAGGGCCACCGAGCCGAACGTCGGCTTGCGGATAATGCGGGACGCCGGAATGCCGTCCACAGCGGCAGCAATAGCATTGTCCAGTGCATGACCTTCCGTTCCTTCGATGCAGTGCGGCACCGGCAGATGACGCCCTTCGTTTGTCTCCATGTAGTTCGGCTGGTGGGTGTCCAGCGTGACAAACAGGTTCTCACGCGGTGTATTTTTTGCCTTCTCTGCCACATAGGGCACGATGGCGCGCGCTTCAGCCGTACCGAGAGGGCCGCTGATAAAATCCTTCTGCATATCCACTACGATAAGAATTTTCATAAATTACGGTTCTCCTTTGTGTAGTGGTTATAGTATAGCATTGTTTGATGGGTTTTCCAATGAAGTTTGTGTGGCTTGTGCGTTAGCGAGTGCTAATAGTTGATTATTCGCTTGAGAAGCGAGCGGAACTGCGCTAACGCCGCGCGGGCGCATAAGAGGGTAGACAACCTGCGGTTTTCCACCCTCTTATGAATCTCCCCTTTTCCCTTAGAAAGTCTGGCGCAGACCGGAGACCGGTGACCGCTGCGAAAATGGAAAACGGCAGTCGGGTTGCCGTTGCGTATCTTTCCCCGCCTTTTCGCAGTTCACAGATAAATTACTGCTACGCATGCGGGTTCATCTACGCAGAGCGCGGCATAGCAGTGCCGCACAACTCTTTGGCACGTTATAACGCACGGCACCTGCGAATTTAGGTGTTCGGTGCCATTTATTTTCGCAGGTGCTGTCTATAATAACGTGCTCACGAATTGCGCAACACGGTCATGTTGCGCCTGCGAAGACTTTCCGGTCTGTGTAGCAGTAATGTATCTGACACTGCGAACAGGTTGCGAAAGACACTGTAGTAAAAATCCTCTGCCGTTCACCTTTTTCGAAGCGGTCACATGTCGGCAATCTGCGCCAGACTAACTAATAAGGGAAAGGTAGGAGTACAAAGAGGAAGGGCACTCATTTAATCCGCGCACGGCGCGGGAAAAAGGTTTAGCAGCCTACGGGCAAACCGCAGGTGTCCCTTCCTCTTTGTCCCCGCCGCGGACGCGGCAGTCTCCCGCGCTCCGCGGAGCGCAATTTCCCTCTGAATGTCAGCGAAAACCTCCCCGCCCGTCAGGGTGAACCGCCTGCGCGGTTCAAATACCCCGCTCAGCTGGTGCAGCAAAAGGTGCTGCCCGGAAAAGGCGAACACGCTTACGCAGTTCGTGTGCCCTGCAAAACCTGTGCAGAAAACAGCCGTTACCCGATGAAATCCTCCACCCGGTCTGCCGCCCTGTGCATCGCATGCTCCGCCTTATGCGCCGCGTGCTTGGCATTCCGCCGCATCGACGGATTGAGCATCGCGCCGGCCGCTACCATCGAAACCACCGCGCCTGCCATCGCTCCGGTTGCAATGCCGGAAACAAAAGGTGAAATTCGCATAAAAGATCTACCGCCTTTCATAAAGTTTATAGAATCAGTATGCCCGCTCGTCCCTCAAATTTTACACAGCAAAAAATTGCTTGTTTGGCACAATCGACTATTTACAATCGCATGTTCATATTATATAATATATCTAACAATCCGCCTTTAAGGTGCGGCCCGTGAGCCGCGCAAGGCAGAAAACAGTGCATACGCCGTCAGCCGTAAGACAAGGGGGACAGGTGTAGTATCTCGTGCGGCTTTCTGCTAATTGTTGTGGCAGAGAGTCATTTTTTTGCATTTTTGAAGGGAGGCGGCAGATTGACCGAACCGAAGATCATACTCGATCAGGATGGCATTCGCCGTGCACTGACCCGCATCGCGTTCGAAATCGTAGAGAAAAACAAGGGCGCGGAGCACCTGCTGCTCGCCGGTGTGAAAACACGCGGTATCTATCTGGCGCAGCGCATTGCTGCCAAGCTGGGCGAGGTCGAAGGCAAGGCACCTCCTGTACTCGAGCTGGACGTTACGCCGTGGCGCGATGACGTGCCGCGCACGGACGCTCCTCTGCCCGATCTCGATCCGCGTATTGCAGGCGCGACCGTCATCATCGTGGACGATGTGCTGTACACCGGACGCACCGTGCGTGCCGCCATCGAAGCCATCTCTCACCGAGGACGCGCCGAGCGCATACAGCTGGCTGTGCTGGTCGATCGCGGTCACCGCGAACTGCCGCTGCGGCCGGATTATATCGGCAAAAACCTGCCTACCGCGCGTGATGAACGCGTTTTTGTCCGCCTGACCGAAGTGGACGGCGAAGACAGTGTAAACATACAAGCTCGCAATCCGTAAAACAACATCGCACCTGAGAAAGGAAGAACCGAATGTCTATCCAAACCTTAGTAGAAAAGATCAAGGAAAAGGGCAACCCGACCGTAGCCGGCCTGGACGCTCGACTGGAGTACATCCCGCAGCATATTTCGGGACGCAACATGATGCTGCACGGCGAAACGCTGCGTGCTGCCGCTGAGAGCGTCGTAGCCTTCAACTGCGGCCTGATC
Organism: Butyricicoccus sp. AM78-15b2TA; assembly: GCF_027665985.1. Taxonomy (NCBI): domain Bacteria; kingdom Bacillati; phylum Bacillota; class Clostridia; order Eubacteriales; family Butyricicoccaceae; genus Butyricicoccus; species Butyricicoccus sp. AM78-15b2TA. Next base: position 102,782 of record NZ_JAQEHY010000009.1, on the reverse strand, counting down.
GACGCACTGTGCGACATTGTTCCGGCCGTAAAGCCGCAGGCTGCGTATTACGAGCTGCTCGGCTCCTACGGTGCGATGGCGCTCAAGGAGACCATCGACTACGCACACGCCAAGGGCATGTACGTTATCGGCGATATCAAGCGCAACGACATCGGCGCTACTGCAACCGCTTATGCAGAGGCTTACCTCGGCAAGACCCGCGTTGGCGATACCGAGATCGCACCGTACGGCTGCGATTCGGTTACCGTAAACGGCTATCTCGGCACCGACGGTGTAGAGCCGTTCCTCAAAGAGTGCCGCAGCCGCGAGAAAAGCCTGTTTATGCTGGTAAAGACCTCTAACCCGTCCTCCGGCGAGCTCCAGAACCGCGATATGGAGGGCAAGCCGCTCTACGCCCGCATGGCCGAGATGGTAGCAAAGTGGGGCGAGGGTCTGGATACGCCGTGCGGCTACAACCAGATCGGCGCGGTAGTCGGCGCGACCTACCCGGAGGAGCAGAAGATCATCCGTGAGCTGCTGCCGAAGAGCTACTTCCTCGTACCGGGCTACGGCGCGCAGGGCGCAACCGCAAAGGACATTGCAAATGCATTCAACGACGACGGTCTCGGTGCTATCGTAAACTCCTCCCGCGGCATCATGTGCGCCTGGAAGAAGACCGGCAATAACGGCGAGGACTATAAGGAAGCTGCCCGCGCAGAAGCCATCCGTATGCGCGATGACATCGTAAACGCGATTAAATAATATAAACCGCGCCATCGGCGCGCATTAAAATAGAATTTGCCTTGCAAATTCATAAAAACCTGGAGCACGTATCAAGGTTTTTATACAAGTACGGAGCAAAGTTTCGCTCGTCGGAACTTTGTGCAGTTCTGGACATATCCGCGCTTTCAGCGCGGTATGTCCCCTCGATTGAAACCGTGGTTTCAATCGAAGAATTAAGGAGCGTGTGGATATAGTGAAAAAAGCATACTTACTGCTGGCGGACGGCACTCTGTTCGAGGGTACCGCAGTCGGCTACGAAGGACAGAGCATCGGTGAGGTCGTATTCAACACCGGCATGGCAGGCTATCAGGAGGTTCTGACCGACCCGTCCTACTACGGTCAGGTCGTTACCATGACCTACCCGCTCGTCGGCAACTACGGCATCAACTTTGAGGATTATGAGTCCCGCAAAAGCTGGGTTTCCGGCTTTATCATGCGCGAGATGTGCGAATACCCGTCCAACTGGCGCTGCAAGGTAACGCTCGATGAGTACCTCAAGGCACAGAAGGTCGTTGGCCTTGCCGGCATCGATACCCGCCGACTGACCCGCAAGCTGCGCGGCGAAGGCGTTATGAACGGCGTTATTTACACCGAGGGCTTCGAGCCGGATGAGCAGACCATTGCGGAGATGAAGGCTTACGTCGTAAAGGATGCGGTTAAGACCGTAACCTGTGACGAAAATATCGTTTATCCCGCTGACGGTGAGACCAAGTACCGCATTGCCCTGTTCGATTACGGCGTAAAGTACAACATTGAGCGCGAACTGTGCAAGCGCGGCTGCGAAGTCACCGTTGTTCCGGCGTACACCAAGCCGGAGGACGTAGTCGGCAAGTACGACGGCGTGATGCTGTCCAACGGCCCCGGCGACCCGGCGGAGAACGTTGAGATCGTGGCAAACCTCAAGGAGCTGCTGAAGTCCGATATGCCGATCTTCGGCATCTGCCTCGGTCACCAGCTGCTGGCACTGGCTATCGACGCAAAGACCACCAAGCTGAAGTACGGCCACCGCGGTGTCAACCATCCGGTAAAGGACATCGACGCGGACCGCACCTACATCACCTCGCAGAACCACGGCTATGCCGTTGTAGGCGAGTCGGTTGACCCGCAGATTGCCCGCGTGCGCTATGTCAACCTGAACGACGGCACCGTCGAGGGTCTCGAGCACATCGACCGTCCGGTATTCACCGTTCAGTATCACCCGGAGGTATGCCCCGGCCCGATGGATACCTCGTATCTGTTTGATAAGTTCATCGAAAATATTGAAAAGTCGAAAGGAGGCGCTCAGTAATGCCGCTGCGCAAGGATATTCATAAGGTAATGGTACTGGGCTCCGGCCCGATCGTTATCGGTCAGGCTGCCGAGTTCGACTATGCAGGCACGCAGGCGTGCCGCGCACTGCGCGAAGAGGGTCTGGAGGTTGTTCTGGTAAACTCCAACCCGGCAACCATCATGACCGACAAGGCTATGGCGGACAAGGTTTACATCGAGCCGATGACCGTCGAAGCCGTTCAGGAGATCATCAAAAAGGAACATCCGGACTCTCTGCTGCCCAACCTCGGCGGTCAGACCGGTCTGAACCTCGCCATGGAGCTGTGCGAGAACGGTTTCCTTGATAAAATGGGCGTAAAGCTGCTCGGCGCTAATCCGACCACCATCGCAAAGGCAGAGGACCGCCAGATGTTCAAGGACACCATGGAGAAGATCGGCGAGCCGATCATTGCCTCCAAGGTTGTTCACTCGGTTGAGGATGCGGTTGATTTCACCCGTGAGATCGGTCTGCCGGTCATCATCCGTCCGGCGTACACGCTCGGCGGCACCGGCGGCGGCATCGCCTACACATGGGAGCAGCTGCGCGAAATTGCGGCCTCCGGCATCATGTACTCGCGTGTTGACGAGATTCTGGTCGAGAAGTGCATCGCAGGCTGGAAGGAAATCGAGTACGAGGTAATGCGCGACCACAAGGGCAACGCCATCACCATCTGTAACATGGAGAACGTTGACCCGGTCGGCGTACACACCGGTGACTCTGTCGTAGTTGCGCCGTCGCAGACCCTGTGCGACAAGGAGTACCAGATGCTCCGCACCTCCGCGCTCAACATCATCACCGAGCTGGGCATCGAGGGCGGCTGCAACGTGCAGTACGCGCTCAACCCGGAATCCTTCGAGTACGCCGTAATCGAGGTAAACCCGCGTGTTTCCCGTTCCTCTGCACTGGCTTCCAAGGCAACCGGCTACCCGATTGCAAAGGTAACCGCAAAGATTGCAGTCGGCTATGGCCTGGATGAGATTTCCAACGCCGTTACCGGCAAGACCAAGGCGTGCTTCGAGCCGACCCTCGACTACTGCGTTGTCAAGTTCCCGCGCTGGCCGTTCGACAAGTTCGTTTACGCAGACAACACTCTCGGCACCCAGATGAAGGCCACCGGTGAGGTTATGGCCATCGACAACAGCTTTGAGGGCGCACTGATGAAGGCCGTCCGCGGCTGTGAGATCAAGCTGGACAGCATGATCGCCCCGCACATCCAGAAGCAGTCTGACGCCGAGATTAAGAAGGGCGTGGCACGCACAGACGATCAGCGTCTGTTCCACATCTGCGAGGCTCTGCGCCGCGGCATCATGACCATTGAGGAGATTCACGACATCACCACGATGGACGTGTTCTTCCTGCACAAGTTCCAGAACATCATCGACATGGAGAAGGAACTGGCTGCAGCTGACAAGATCGACTCCGATCTGTACATCCGTGCCAAGAAGATGGGCTTCCTCGACAAGACCATCGAGCAGCTGTCCGGCAAGGACATTTCGGATGTTAAGCGTCTGCCGGTATACAAGATGGTTGATACCTGCGCCGCCGAGTTCGAGGCAGAGACCCCGTATTACTACTCCACCTATGATGAGGAGACCGAGGTTGCACCTCCGTCCGGCAAGAAGAAGGTTCTGGTACTTGGTTCCGGCCCGATCCGTATCGGTCAGGGCATCGAGTTCGACTACTGCTCGGTTCACGCTGTCTGGGCGCTCCAGAAGCTCGGCTGCGAGACCGTTATCATCAACAACAACCCGGAGACTGTTTCCACTGACTTTGATACCGCAGACCGTCTGTACTTCGAGCCGCTGACGCCCGAGGACGTTACCGGTGTTGTTGAGGCAGAGAAGCCGGATTATGCAATCGTACAGTTCGGCGGTCAGACCGCCATCAACCTTGCGGCGCACCTTGAGAAGCTGGGTGTTCCGATCCTCGGCACGCCGGCATGGTCGATCGACGCCGCTGAGGACCGTGAAAAGTTCGACGTTATCCTCGAAAAGTGCGGTATCCCGCGTCCGGCAGGCCACACGGTTATGACCGAGGAGGAGGCTGTCAAGGCGGCTGACGAGCTTGGCTATCCGGTTCTCGTTCGTCCATCCTACGTTCTGGGCGGTCAGGGCATGGAGATTGCCTACAAGGAGGCCGATGTCCGCGAGTTCATGCAGGTTATCACCCGCAACAAGGTTGAAAACCCGGTTCTGGTCGATAAGTACATGATGGGCCGCGAGATCGAGGTCGATGCCATCTGTGACGGCGATGACATCCTCATCCCGGGTATCATGGAGCACTTCGAGCGCGCAGGCGTTCACTCCGGCGACTCCATCTCCATCTATCCGTCCATCAACATCGAGCAGAAGCACAAGGACACCCTCGTTAAGTACACCGAGGCTCTGGCAAAGAACCTCGCTGTTCTCGGTCTGGTCAACATCCAGTTCGTTCTGTACAACGATCAGATCTACGTTATCGAGGTAAACCCGCGTTCGTCCCGTACCGTGCCGTACATCTCCAAGGTTACCGGCGTGCCGATGGTCGATCTGGCTACCCGCTGCATGTTCGGTGAAAAGCTGAAGGACATGGGCTGCGGCACCGGTCTGCATCCGGAGAGCGACCACTACGCCGTCAAGGTTCCGGTATTCTCGTTCCAGAAGCTGCGTGATCTGGATACCCAGCTTGGCCCTGAGATGAAGTCCACCGGCGAGGTGCTCGGCGTTGCCAAGACCTTCCGCGAGGCACTGCTCAAGGGTCTGACCGGCGCAGGCTTCCAGATGAAGAAGAAGGGCGCTGTCCTGATCTCGGTCCGTGATTCGGACAAGCAGGAGGCAATCCGCATCGGTGAGCGCTTCGAGGCTCTCGGCTTTGATATTTACGCTACCAGCGGCACCGCAAACGTGCTCAACCGTCACATGGTCGCAACCAACTCCATCCGCAATGTGGATGAGCCGTCCCCGAACATCATCGACCTGATCGAGTCCGGCAAGATCGACTACGTTGTTGCTACCTCGGTCAAGGGCCGTCATCCGGAGCTTGGCTCGGTACACATCCGCCGTACCGCGGTAGAGCGTGCAATCCCGTGCCTGACCTCGATGGATACAGTTTCCGCGCTGCTGCGCTGCCTCGAGGGCGATGTTAAGATCGAAAACTGCGAAATGGTTGATATCAACACCATCTGATTGCAGTGAAATAAAACAGAAACCCGAAGGGAGGAACTTCGTAAAGAAGTTTCTCCCTTCGGGTTTTGTAATCCGCCGGAATGGGTGCGCCGCATGAACAGCATCCGGAAACGCGCAAAGGAAATGGAAAAATCATTTTAGTCTCTTGTATAGCGTAAGAAAACAGAAACGGTGCAGTCAATAAGACTGCACCGTTCCGAAAAATGTTAAATTGAGCTGCAAAGCTGTCTTGGAGCATCTTCTTTGTGGATGATGCCCAAAATCGACTGCTTTTTATTAGGCTGTTGTACGAGAAAAATTAGTCCTCGTCGTCGATCTCCAGGTAATCCTCAAGATCCTTGAACAGTGCGGTCGGATCAACATCGTCCTCGAGAACGATCTGAAGCGGCTCGTTCAGGGACAGCAGGAACATACCGAGCAGGCTCTTTGCGTCTACCATACCGCTCTTGCCGTGAATCCAAATATCAAAACCGTAACGGGTTACGATCTTGTTGATCTTCTGAATGTCGTCCGTATTCTTTACACGGATACCTCTGGTCATAATAACTACCTCCTGAGATTGTACTTCGTGAAACCCTTTTATGTTAGTTTCATTATAGCATAAAACAGCAGAAAGAAAAGAGGTTTTTGTAGATTTTCTCATTTTTCAGCGTTTTTCGCTTAACATAAGCACAATTTCTCAATTATTTAGGCACTATTCACAGATTATAGACTGTATGTTTGTGCATAGTGTTGAGTCTCTCGATCGGATGATTCGTGAGAAGCGACAAAAAGCTGTACAGAAAATCGTATGTTTTGTCAGGCAGGATTTTACTTACCCAGTGAAACAGCGTGATCCCGCTGTGACAGGCGGCCTTTCCCTGCGGTATGCAGCAACAGCACGGCGGCGATTACTGCGGTCAGCACCTCCGCGATGGGGAACGCCAGCCACACGCCGGCCGGCAGCAGGTGCGCGAACAGCCATGCCGCCGGCAGCACAAAGATCAGCTGGCGCAGCAGCGACACGAGCAGCGACTGCACACCGCCCTCGGTGGCCTGGAACACGCCCTGTATGGCAATGTTTGCACCTGCGAACACAAAGCTGACCGCCAGCACGCGCAGACCGATCACGCACAAGCCCATCGTGCCTGTGGACAGTGAGAAAATACCTGCCAGCGGCTGCGCCAGAATTTCTACAGCCGCAGTGCAAACCAGCATGAGAACAATGGTGTACATCAGACCGCAGCGCACGCCCTCACGGATGCGTTTCGCGTTCTGCATGCCGTAGCTGAACGACACAATCGGCGTAATCGCGTCACGCAGACCGAACGCCGCGAACAAAACGAACTGCTGAATTTTGTAAACAATGCCATAAGCGGTGACATACGAACTGTCCAGACTGCCGAAAATCAGATTGACACAATAATTCATCACGCTCATCGCGCCCTGTGCTATGATGGCCGGTACGCCGATGGAGTAAATCTCGCCGACGATACTGCGGCGCAGGCACAGAGCCTTGCGGCTGAACGGCAGTTCCCTGTTCAGCCGGAAATGGAACACGGCCGCCAGAGCCAGAGACGCAATCTGACCGAGCACGGTCGCCCATGCCGCACCTGCCACGCCCAGTTTCGGACAGCCGAGCAGACCGTAGATCATGATTGGGTCAAGCACGATGTTCGTCAGTGCGCCTGTCACCTGTGCGATTGTAGAATAAAGCGAACGGCCGGTCGCCTGCAGGGTTTTCTCAAACACCGAGAAGAACAGAATGCCGAACGATGCCATACAGCAGATGCGCAGGTACTGACTGCCCATCGCCAGAGCGGTCGGGTCGCTCGTCTGCGAGCCGATGTACGCACCCGCACCGAACGCGCCGAACAGCAGGCACACCGCATAAATAATCCCCATGAGCGTCAGCGCATTGCCTGCCGCTGCCCCCGCCTTCTTTCGGTCACCCTGACCGAGTGCGCGTGCGATGAGCGCATTTGCGCCGACACCGGTGCCGATGCCGACGGCGACCATCATCATCTGCACCGGAAACGCAAGTGTCAGCGCGTTGACCGCGATTTCACCGTTTTCCGCCATGTTTGCCACAAAATAGCTGTCCACGATGTTGTAGACCGCCTGCAGCATCATGGATAGTATCATCGGTGTGCCCATCTGCAGCATGAGCCGTCCTACCGGCGCGGTCGCCATTCGTTTTTCTGCCTTGTTCCGATCCATATCGAAACCTCCTGATTGGATTTTCGGAGTCTTTACGGAAAGCTGCCACAACCTGTCTTTTGCACAAAAGAAAAAAGTGCGTAAATCCATCTGGATTTACGCACTTCTGCTACTCGACTGCTTTATTTTATCAGCGTTTTTCACACTTGTCAAGCGGTTAGACCGGATACTTCCGAAAGATTCCGGGTGCAACGCCAACGTTCTTGCGGAAGCTGTGAATGAAATTCTCCTCGCTGTTGTAGCCGGTCGCGTAGGCGATTTCCTTGACCGACAATTCGGTGGAGGCCAGCATATACTTCGCCTTATCGATGCGGCGCAGCACGATGTACTCATACGGTGAATAGCCGGTCCGCGCCTTGAACTGCCGTGAGAAATGCGATGGACTCAGGCTGACGGCTGCTGCCGCGTCCTGCACGCCGATTGGCTCGAACAAATGCCGGTTCATATAGCGGATGGCCTGTGCAATACGGTCGCCGCCTGCGGTGCTCTCGGTGGTCTCGTCCAGCAGGAGCAGGCACAGCAGCCTGTGGATCAGCTGTGAGCACCGTGCCTCGCTCAGCCGCGCGTCCTCGGCGCAGGCGCTCCGCAGAGAATCCAGCATTTGCGCAATCTCCGCCGGTGCGGCCGGCGAAAATGCCCTGCGGCCGCGTGCCTGCAGGATTTTCTGATAGAACGCGCGGGCATTCAGGCCGTTGAACAGCAGCCAGGTGAACTCCAGTCCGTCCGAGGCGGCATAGCTGTATGGCTCACGGCAGTCGAACAGCACAATCTGTCCGGCTCCGGCGATGGCAGGCGTACCGTTCAGCGTCAGTTCCATTGCGCCATCATGCACAAAAAACAGCATGATATTTTGGTTGTGGTCACCCTGCAGGGCAATTTCCGACCGGTGATTGAAGGAATACCGGCTGTTGCAGAAGTAATGTCCGAGCCGCGTCGGGTAATAAAAAAGCTCCTTTGCAAGCGAAGACGGCGTAAAAAAGTACCGTTCCGAGGTCTGATGGACACCTAATTCGGGAATCAGCATAGCGGTCACTCTCCTTGCCTCTATCCTATCAGAAGTATCCGTTTGATGCAATAGCGAATAGCAGGATTTCGCAGGTTTAGGGTGATTTGTATCATTGGCAAGACGGCAGAAACGCTTTATAATAGAGCCATCAAACAGGGAAGCCACCCTTGATATGGCAAACAGACAAGGAGGATCATTCTTATGAAAATCGCATTTGACGTTGACGTTCTTGCCAAGCAGATGTCCATCAACGATTATGTTCACAAGGTAGCTGACTGGGGCTACAAATACATCGAACAGTCCCCGCATCCGCGCATCAACCCGTTCTACAAGCACCCGCTGTTCTCCAAGGAGTGCCAGCAGGAGTACAAGCAGGCTCTCAAGGAGACCGGTGTAGAGATTTCCTCTTTCATCGTTGTTTACCGCTGGTCCGGCCCGACCGAGGAGCAGCGCCAGCACGCAGTTGCAAACTGGAAGCGCATGATTGAGATCGCGGTTGACATGGGTGTACCGGTCATCAACACCGAGTTCTCCGGCGACCCGAACCAGCAGGAGATCTGCAACGGCATGTTCTTCAAGTCTATGGAGGAGCTTCTCCCGATTATCGAGCGTGAGGGCATCCGCGTAGAGTGCCAGTCTCATCCGTATGACTTCGTAGAGCTGAACGACGAGGCCTGCGACATCGTTAAGTCCTTCCGTTCCAAGAACCTGGGCTACGTTTACTCCGCATCTCACGGCTTCTTCTACGATCAGGGCAAGGGCGACGTTCGCCACATGCTGAAGTACGCCGGCGATGAGTTGACCCACGTTCTTCTGGCTGACACCTGGAACCAGACCAAGGACTGCCGCTACATCGTAAATCCGCCCTGGCTGAACCAGCGCGGCCGTGCTGACTACACCATCCATCAGCACACCGCTATGGGTGAAGGCGAGGTTGATTTCGACGGCATCTTCGAGACCCTGCGTGAGATGGACTTCGCGAACAAGCAGCTGAAGCCGGACGCACCGAAGGTTGGCGGCGACAATATCATCTGCGTATCCTACTTCGGCTTCCCGGAGAAGATGGATCAGCAGGCTCCGGAGGCACTCGACCGCATTAAGCACGAGCTGCTGTAAAGAATACTTTCTGAATACACAAAAGGACTTGAGTTTTCACTCAAGTCCTTTTTCATTCGGCAGATAAAAACGGACAAACCGCTTTGGTTTGTCCGTTATATTTTTATTCTCCGCAACCGGGACAGTCGGAACAGTCGCCGCACTCGATACCTTCTGCGGCCTTACGGTCCTCATAGGCGCGCAGCGTGCCTTCGGTTATGTGGCTGAGAGCCGCCAGCCGCTCGTTTACCATATCCCACAGGCACATCGGCAAATGGTCGCGGTGCCCGCGGTGGATAGTCACGCACTCGAAGCAGTTGCCGTGATGGCGGCACGCCTCCTTACACGGGCAGTGATCACCGGATTCGCGCACCTGACGCAGAAATTCCAGCTTGATCTTGAGCGCTTCTTCCTTCTTGCCCTCGCGGTCAAGGTCGTTCTGCAGGATGGCCAGCTCGTTTCCGTCTATTTTCATAAGTATCGCTCCTCTATATATTGCACTGTATTGCATTTCCATCATAGCAGAGTTTTGACAGTTTCGTCAAAGCAACTTTATCCAAAACCGTGTTTTCGTGCAGTTATACAGATTTTCAACACTCATTTTATCTATTTTGCCATTGACAAAAAGGACAAAATAAAGCCCTCATTCACAGACACATGAACGAGGGCTTTTACTTCCAAATCTCCATAGATCCTCTTTTCCCGACAGGATATTTCCCATCGCATTTGGATTGGTATTCGGTTGTTTTTTCGGCATCTTTCGATCTTACGTTCGCGGAACCGCCCGGCTAAGGTTCGTTTACTGCACAAACTACATAGTCCGTTTGGTTGCCTTTCCTACATTCGGGAACTCTATTTCCAGTGGGTGATGCGTCACTGCTCGGCGGAAGATGTGATACAGCCTGCCTTGTCGAACCGGATGTTACTCGGACTTTGATATTATCTCGTTCCGATGCGGTATGTCTATGCTGCAGATACTCATCAGTATGCCCATCGGCGGGTGCAGCATCCGGCAGGTATCGTAAGATACTTCGTTTTGTTCGCCGGCGCATCAAATATCAGGGTTCTGTCATGTATGAACCTTACTTTCCTGCTGCCTCGATCCGCTTGACTGTCTTAGTATGCCATGTACGGATAGTTAAATTCACGAGGATAGCTTCCCCAAAGTTACCGTTGTTGTTACCTTTGCTTAGAAGCCGATCGCGCTTTTCAGGCGGTTCAAATTGTGGAATTGGAACTCGCTCATTTTTTCAGCTATCACCTTGATCGTTTCGGTCACAGCGCCGCGGCGAGTCCCGCGAACTGGTAAGATGCCTCTTCTGATACCATTGGACTCACCTCTTTCATGGGTATCAAACCGGATTGACATCCTTCAGATTAGATGAAGGTTTGCGCCTTTTGGAGTAAAACCCCTGTTTTACTTTGCCTTTGGTGTTTGCCTTTATCTTTTCTGTGTCATTATAATATCATCAATATTGCACAACGTCAAGCGTTTTTTACGACTTTTTAGGTTGCATATTGCACAACAAAAATCCGTTCATTTCGGTGATTTGGCTCTTTTCTCCAAGTGTGGGATTTGGTATAATAAAAGTGTTAGGGCTTGCGAAGCGAGCGGAATCTGCGCTGACGCCGCGCGGGGCGCGGCATGGGTATGTCGCGCAACTCGTTGGTCTGGATATAACGGATGACACCTCCGAGTTACAATTATCAGTAATCTTTACCGTAGGGTGCAACGTCCTCGGCACACCGTTACTTTCTGAACTGCACCATCTGCATCGCAGGGGCGGTCATTGGCCGTCCACGCAACGTGAGGACATTACTTAAGGCAACACCGCAAAATTTATTTGCAAATCGCTCTTGTTCAATTATGCGGTATTGTCTTAACTCCCACTTGGTAGGAGCTCTTCACTCTAATTTCTAATCACTAACTACTAATCCCAAAAGGAGGCTATTGCAGTGGAAAACTTTAGCTTTTATATGCCGACACGCTTATTTTTCGGTGCCGGATCGGTCAAGCGTCTGGCCAAGGCACGTCTGCCGCAGGGCACGGGTCTGATCATCACCGGCGGCACCTCCACCACCAAACTGGGTTATGTGGCCAAGGTGGCGGATACGCTGGCGGAAGCCGGTCACCCGACCATGGTATACAACAAGGTACAGCCAAACCCGACGATCGAGGGCGTACGCGAGTGCGCTGCGCTCTGCCGTGAGCAGAACATTGCATTTGTTGTCGGCCTCGGCGGCGGCTCGTCCATCGACACGGCCAAGGCGGTTGCCATTATGGCGACCAACGACGGCGACTGGTGGGACTACATTCACGGCGGCACGGGCGGCGGCAAGCGCATGGCCAATGCCGGACTGCCGATTGTTGCCATTCCAACGACCGCAGGCACGGGCACGGAGGCCGACCCGTTCACGGTTATCACCAACGGCGAGGAAAAGATCGGCGGCGGCGGCGAGAAGTGCTTCCCGACCATTTCGATCGTCGATCCGGACTTTATGATGACTGTTCCGCCGCATCTGACGGCATACCAGGGCTTTGACGCATTCTTCCATGCGGCCGAAGGCTATCTGGCTAAGACTGCAAGCCCGATGAGCGACATGTTCGCGCTGCAGGCAATTACGCTGATTGGCAAATCGCTGGCAACGGCTGTTAAGGACGGCGGCAACGCCGATGCACGCGCGGATGTGGCACTGGCGAACACGCTGGCAGGTTTTGTCGAAACGCTGTCGAGCTGCAGCGGCGAGCACGCCATCGAGCATGCGCTGAGCGCGTTCCATCCCGATCTGCCGCACGGCGCGGGTCTGATCATGCTGTCCAAGGCATACTGGAGCCGCTTCAAGAACACCTCGGCTGACCGCCTGCAGGCCATTGCACATGCACTCGGACGTGCGGACGGCGATTTTCTCGCTGCGCTGGCTGAGCTGCAGCAGGCGTGCGGCGTGGACAAGCTGCGCCTGTCCGACTACGGTGTAAAGCCGGAGGATGCAGGCGAACTCGCTGACAACGCAGCAAGCACCATGGGCGCCCTGTTCCGTGTCGATCCGCGCACGCTGTCCCGCGAGGAGATTATGGACATCATCACCGAAAGCATTTAAGCGAATACGCTGAGAGCGGACCGATTGGTCCGCTCTCAGGCTGTCGAAAAACTTTGTTTTTCGAACAGCCTCTCGCTCGAAACCACGCTTTCGAGCGAATCTCGAAGAAAAACCGCGTCCTGCGGACACATTTTTTCTTCCCTTGTATAAATTCCGAGATACACAAGGTGAATTGCCGCATAGCGGCAAGAGAGGGTGGTCTGGACCATGCTCCCGGAATTTATGAATTTGCAAAGCAAATTCGATTGAATGTGTGCTGCCGCACGAAGCATAAAAATCGAATATTGCTTTTTCGACAAGCTGAGAGCGGACCGATTGGTCCGCTCTTTTTTCGATAACAGCAGTTGCTAACACATTTTCGCGCGATAGCGCGTGTTAAATAGCATTTGCATTGCAAATGCCAGCCCGTAGGCCTCTATCCTTAAAAATATTTAATGAGAGCAAAAGTCGGGGCGTGTGCCGCGCAGCGCGGCCAAGAAGCCGCGCAAGGATAGCGCTGACTTTTTGACTTTGAGAGGGAGAAAGTTTCAACCAACGGGCGGAACTTTCGGACGACTTTGTGTCGTTTGCGTTACATCTGTGTTACACTGCTTGTATTGCCGCCAGATCATGCTATAATAGTCACAGAGTATGATATACGTCATACATCTATTAGCTTGCGGCTCTGCCGCAGACAAGGAGGTACACTCTATGAAATTTCAACAGGTAATGGCATTTTTCCTCACCGGTGCAGTGGCACTCTCCATGAGCACCACCGCGCTCGCTGCCGACCTTCCGGATAACGTTGATACCACCGTATCCGCCACACAGGCCGCCGATAAGCAGGAAAACAACCTTTACACCAAGAGCGACAAGGACCTGACCGATGCCGAGTTCGAGCAGAAATACGAGCTGCCGGAGAACTCGTGGTTCACGCCCGCAGTCCGCTATGTGATTGAGAACAACATCATGCTGCCGGCGGGTCATATCGACGGTAAAGAATATTTCCCGTGGTTCAATCCGGCGGAAAACCGCTGCACGGTTGCCGAAGCGATTTACAACAGTGCAAAGCTCGTTGACCCTGAACTGACTGCATCCTACGCGGGCATGGCCATCAAGGAAGCACCTGACTACAACCAGATTTATGAATCTGATCGTCCCGGCATGACATTCTGCTTTGAATCCGGCATTATGACCGGCGACAGCCAGCACTACCTGCGTCCCTATGACTCCATCTCCCGTCAGGAGTTTGCGGTAGTGCTGCAGCGCTACATTACGCTGCTCCAAAAGGCCGGAAAGATTACGGTTTCGACTGATACAAGTGTGAATACCGCGTTTACCGATGCTTCTTCGCTCGCTCCGTGGGCGAAGGATGCCGTTGCGTTCTGTCAGACCAACAAGCTGATGAACGGCGACAATCACGGCGCATTCAATCCCAAGGGACAGATTAAGTCGGTTGAGCTGGCACAGGTGCTGTACAACCTGTCTCAGCAGATCAAATAATGTGCAAAACCACCTGTTATCACTGATAACAGGTGGTTTTTCTATGTCTTTGGGGCGTCAATTTCACGTCACAGTTTTCAGTCAAAACGCGAATTATCAAAATACGGTTTATCTGCTATAATGCAGATACCGAGAGACAGCTTCCGCGAAAGAGGTAACAGCTCATGAAAAAACGCATTGCATTCCTGCTGATCGTTCCGCTGCTGTGCGTGCTGGCTGCAAGTCTGAACATCAGCTATATGCCGACCGGCGGCCTGCTTTTTGTCAGCAGCACGCCGGACGATGAACTCACTGTCTGGCAGAAAACCATGCCTGACGGCACCAAAATCGCCGTTTATAACAGCGAAACCTCCATCGTATATGCGAAATACCACGGTTTGGCATACACCATCACCGAGATTCAGAAGCCTGTGGACGGGCATTGGCTGCCGGAGTCCATTAAGGTCTACCGCGGTTCGTACACCTCTCCCGACAACACATAAGAGAACAGCCTCAGAGCGTGATTTTTGCACGCCTCTGAGGCTATTTTATTTCATTCCATGATAGAAAATTCAATTTCTTCGACGGTATAGCCGTCCTCGATGATAGTCGGTGCGCGGAACAGGTCATCCTCGAGCGTATGCGGCAAATGCGCCAGACACAGGTGCAGCACGCTGCCGCCGCCCTCTCTCTGCGTGAGCAGCAGCCGTCCGCCGTGCGCCTGCGCGATTTGATTGACGAGCGGCAGGCCAAGACCAAGCGGTGTGCCGCCGCGCACGAGCGCCCAGTAATCGTCCATCGAGGTGGTGCGCCGCCAGCCGGAAAGCAGGTCATCGAACTTCGCCGGATCCAGTCCCGGACCGGTATCGGCAACCGCAATCGTCACAAAATCCCGCGTATCAGTCAGCGAAACCGTGATTTCGCCGTCCTCCGGTGTTACGCGCAGCGCGTTTGTCAGCAGGTTATAGATTGCCGTACGCACCAGTCTCGCGTCAATGAGCGCGTCTGCGTGCTCCGGCACCTGTACGATGAATTTTGCACTGCCCGCAGGCGCATGCGTCTCAGCCTGCTGTACGGCATCGCGGCAGAGCGCTGACAGGTCGCAGCGCCGCAGAGAAAGCTGCTCGGTCAGCAGCGGGTCGTGCAGTAAATCCGAGTGCGTCAGCAGCCGGTACAGCCGCATACACTGCCGCCGCAGCCCGTCTGCCAATGCAGGATCCTCCACCTGCTCTGCCTCGGCCATCAAAGCACCCAGATAACGCGAGCTTTTGTCCTGAATGACCCGCAGGCTGCCGTCATAGGCGGCACGATCGCGCCGCAGATATGCCAGCAGTGCACCGCCGCGGTGCGGGATCATTTCGACCGTGTAGACCGTTCCGTCGATGTCCTCCTCTGCGGTGCAGGCAGACTGTGTATTTATGCACCGGAGCAGTATATTCCGCGTGCTGCCGCTCAGGAACGGATCCAGCTCCTCCATCGGGTGCAGACCGGAAAGCTGCTGTGCCGCGTCGCTGCACCGCTCGATACGCAGCGTATCGCTCACTGCGAACAGCGCCGCATGCCGCAGCTCGGTGCGCAGCAACAGCTCGCGGACTGCGTTGCCGTCCAACTGCGAAAAAAATGCGTCTTCCATCATTATCCTCCCAAAACACCGTGTAATTTTACCTTTGTACTGTGGGAAAGCTGCTGTCATTCTCGATCGTGTTTTCCTGCGTCCGGTATATGCTGCGCGGTATTTGGCATACTAATCTCTGTCTTCGCGGATGTGAAAAAACAGCACGGCGCGCGCTGTGCTTTTCTCATCCCGAAAATCGGGGGATTATACAAACCGAATCCCCATATTTTGTACGATGTGTTTATTATACCACTGCCGCTACTGTCATTGCAAAGAAAATTATACAAAAATACCGGGCAGAATGACAAAAAAATCACAAATATTACACCTTGCGGCAAACTGCGCATTTAGTGTATAATAAAAACATCAACAGAGAACTTCATCAAAACATTTAGGAGGAACACTGTAAAATGGGTATCAAAGTAGGTATCAATGGCTTTGGCCGTATCGGCCGTATGGTTTTCCGCGCTGGTCTGAAGAACCCGAACATTGAGTTCGTAGCGGTAAACGATCCGTTCATGACTCCGGACTACATGGCATACATGCTCAAGTATGACACCATGCACGGTCGTTACGACGGCACCATCGAGTATGATGACAACTCCATCACCGTTGATGGCAAGAAGGTTCAGTTCTTTGCAGAGATGGACCCGAAGAACATTCCGTGGGGCAAGGTTGGTGCTGACTACGTTGTAGAGTCTACCGGCGTATTCCTGACCAAGGAGAAGGCACAGGCTCACATCGATGGCGGTGCTAAGAAGGTTATCATGTCTGCTCCGTCCAAGGACGACACCCCGATGTTCGTAATGGGCGTTAACCAGAACACTTACACCAAGGATATGACCTTCGTATCCAACGCATCCTGCACCACCAACTGCCTGGCTCCGATCGCTAAGGTACTGGACGAGGCATTCGGCATCACCGAGGGCCTGATGACCACCGTACACTCTGCAACCGGCACTCAGAAGGTTGTTGACGGCCCGTCCAAGAAGGACTGGCGCGGCGGCCGTGCTGCTTGCGGCAACATCATCCCGTCCACCACTGGCGCTGCAAAGGCTGTAGGCAAGGTTTACCCGAAGCTGAACGGCAAGCTGACCGGTATCTCCATGCGTGTACCGACCCTGGACGTTTCCGTTGTTGACCTGACTGCTAACCTGGCTAAGCCGGCTACCAAGGAAGACATCTGCGCTGCTATGAAGGCTGCTTCCGAGAAGCCGCTGTCTGAGGGCGGCCTGAAGGGCGTTCTGGGCTACACCGAGGATGCTGTTGTATCTTCTGACTTCCTGGGCGACGAGCGCACCTCCATTTTCGACGCTAACGCTGGCGTTTACCTGACCGACACCTTCGTAAAGGTTGTTTCCTGGTACGACAACGAGTGGGGCTACTCCAACAAGCTGCTGATGCTCATCGAGCACATGGCAGAGGTTGACAACAAGTAATTGCTGCCCACTGGCGTATAAAATGTTTTCAAAAAGCTCTTGTTCTGCGGAACAAGAGCTTTTTTCTTTCTCTCCGGCTTGACGGCACAGGCATATCATGCTATACTTAGTTCAAATTTAGACTATCTATTTTTGAAGCAGGTGATATACATGAATCCCTATATGGAATTTACGCACAAGACCGATCTGGCATACAGCGCAATGTGCCGACCGCTGTGCCGCGAACTCAAGCTGACACAGACGGCGTTTGACATCCTGCTGTTCCTTGCCAACAACCCCGGCCATGACACCGCCAGCGACATCGTGGAGCTGCGCCGGATCAAGGCGAACCTCGTATCAGTCAACGTCAACCGGCTGGTCGAGGAGGGCTATCTGCGCCGCGAGAGCATTCCCGGCGACCGCCGCAAGACCCGTCTGATATGTACCGACAAGGCGCTTCCCATCATCGACCGCGGCCGCGCATTGCAGGCGCAGTTCATCGACCGTCTGCTCTCCGGCATGAGTGATGAACAGCGGCAGGCGTTTGGCGATGCCGTCGGTGTCATCGACCGCAATCTCGACCAGCTCTTGCAGGAGGTGCGCTGATATGACGATGCTTTTCACCGTGCTCGTCACGTTTTTCGCCGGCATGGGCGCTGGCCTCGGCACCGGCTTCGCGGGCATGAGCGCCGCCGCCGTTATCAGCCCCATTCTCATCACCTTTCTGCACATGGACCCGTATATGGCGGTCGGCATCGCGCTCTCGTCTGACGTACTGGCGAGCGCCGTTTCGGCCTATACCTACGGCAAAAACAAAAATCTGGATGTCAAAAACGGCCTGCTGATAATGCTCAGCGTGCTTGTATTCACCGTGGTCGGCAGCTATATCGCCAGCCTGCTCCCCTCGCGAACGATGGGCAGCTTCTCGGTGTTTATGACGTTCCTGCTCGGCGTGAAGTTCATCGTCCGTCCGGTCATGACCACCAAAGAGGCGATGATGAACGTGTCCGCGCGCAAACGAGCTGTGCAGTCCATTGTCTGCGGCGTGCTGATCGGGTTTATCTGCGGCTTCATCGGCGCGGGCGGCGGCATGATGATGCTGCTCATCCTGACCTCGGTGCTCGGCTACGAGCTGAAAACCGCCGTCGGCACCAGCGTGTTCATTATGACGTTCACAGCGCTCACAGGCGCGGCCTCGCACTTCGCCATTGGCGGAATGCCTGACCCGCTGATCTGGGCTCTGTGCGTGATCTTCACGCTCGTGTGGGCACGCATCGCTGCCGTGTTCGCCAATAAGGCCAGCCCGAAAACGCTCAACCGCGCCACCGGCGTGATTCTTGTCGTGCTCGGCCTTGCTGTTATGTTGTTCTCCAAAATCGCATAAACAAACCCCTTTCCGCTCTGTCGGAAAGGGGTTTTTCAGTTGAAAATTGAGAATATGGATATTTTTTTGCCTGAACACAAATTGGTGCTGGAACATGATGGGTACTATTATCACAGCAGTCTGGCGGCCAGAGAGAGGGCAGAACGGAAAGACCGCGCCCTGCGAGAGGCGGGATATCAGGTGCTTCGAATCTGTGACAGCCGGGAGCTATCTGAGCCGGTTGTATTGCAGAAGACGAAAATTCTGTATCGGTTTGATGAGCAGGACAGGCATCTTGACCAAATGATCGCCTCTGTATTTTGCTATCTTGATTTACCGCCGCTCGATTTTCATCACCGGCGGGATCAATATGCAATTAATCAAATGTATTTTCATGAGCGAAAGAAACGCACTCTGGCGGTAGAATATCCTGCAATCGCGTTGGAGTGGAGCACCCGCAACGCCGACAAGCCTGATACTGTATTCAGCGGTTCACCTCGAAAAGTTTGGTGGCACTGTCCAAAATGTCAGCAGAAATATCGAGCCAAGATCGCTAACAAGACCAAGCGCCGCTCCAACTGTCCGTTCTGTGCCAATCTTCAGGCGTATGAGAAAAACTGCCTGGCAGTGCTCCGGCCGGAAATTGCCGCAGAGTGGCATTCTGCGTTAAATTCCCCTCTGACACCTTATGATGTAGTGCCCGGCTCTGAAAAGAAAGTATACTGGATCTGTTCGGAAGGACATGTTTGGAAAGCAGCCATCTGTTCCCGCACCAATTCCCGAAAAAGCAGATGCCCTATCTGTCATCCGAGAACTGGGACGCGATGCGGCTTGGTGAGGCCGCCGGAGCCTGCGCTTATTTGAATCTGGCACCCCACAAAGAACTTGCCGCTTTTGCCCAGTGAGATAGCAGGGCAATCCAATAAGAAACTTGGGTGGAAATGTGAAAAGGCCATGAGTGGCGATGCGAGAAGGGACATGTCTGACAGAGTTCCATCAGCAAGCGGATTCGCGGGGATGGCTGTCCATATTGTTCCGGTCGGCGTCCAAGCAGAGCGTATTGTCTGCAAGCCTGCTACCCTGCCCTTGCTCCTATCCGTACAGAGTAAATTGAACACTCAATAAAGAATGCATGTTCTTTTTATCGCAAATCATACTGCATTTTCGTATTTTCCTCAGAATCAATCCATATACTATGTTATTTTATGCGCTCGCTTCTCAACGGCAGTTCTCCCTCAAATCTGCGGCTGCACCTGCAGGAACTCCTCTGTTCCCTGTTCTCCGGTTTGCATTTTTGCCGGTTTCGTGGTATATTTTTAATATATGCCGTATGACTTCGTAATCGGTCATGCGCGTCAATCTGCGAACACATCATACAAAGGTGGGGAGCAAAGATGAACGGACCTACATTACAAGTGCAGATGCTCGGACAGTTTACCCTTCGATACGGCGACCGCACCATTTCCGACAGCGACGACCGTTCCCGCCGGGTATGGTCACTGTTGGCCTATATGCTGTATAACCACGGCCGCTCGTTCGCTCAGGAGGAGCTGATCCATCTATACTGGAGCAACGGCGAGAAAAGCGCGGATCCCGGAAATGCGCTCAAATCAATCTTTCACCGCATTCGTACCGCGCTGGATAAACTGCAGCCGGGACTTGGCCGCCTGCTCATCCGCCGCAAAGCAGGACGATACTTCTGGAACAACGTTATACCGCTTTCCCTCGATATTGAGGACTTTGAGGCGCATTTTCATGCCGCCGAAGCCGCCGAAGACGACGATGTCCGTCTGGCAGAGTATCAGGCTGCACTGGCACTGTATGCCGGCGATCCGCTTCCGCGCATGACCGATGAAATCTGGACCATTCCAATCGTGGCCTACTATCACAGCCTGTACACCCGTACGGCAGCCGGGGCGATCGAACTGCTTGAAAAGCAGGAGCGCACCGCCGAAGCCGTTGCGCTGTGCCATCAGGCGATTCATATTGAGCCGTATCAGGAGGACCTGTATGAGCACCTCATGCGTGGTCTGCTCCGCACCGGCGATATGAAGGGCACTATGTCGGTCTACGAGGAAATGAGCGAGCTGCTGTTTGCGCATTTCGGCGTTATGCCGTCCGAGACGCTGCGCACGCTGTATCGTCAGGCAACACGCACCGTAAACGACCGCACACTGACCATGGACGAGGTTTGCTCGCAGCTTGCTGAGCCCGCGCCGCACGGCGGCGCCATGGTATGCGAATACGACTTTTTCAAGATCCTGTACCGTGCCGAAGCCCGTTCGATCGCACGAAACGGCCATTCAGCGAATATCTGCCTGCTGTCGGTCTCCGGCAAGGACGGCGAAATGCTTGCACGCCGCAGTCTGGACCCCGCAATGAACAATCTGCAAGTGCTTGTCCAGAACAATCTGCGCCGCGGCGATGTGATCGCTCGATGCAGCATTTCGCAGTATATCATCCTGCTGCCGCAGGCGAATTACGAAAACAGCCGCATGGTTGCCGACCGACTGGTAAGCGCGTTTTACCGTCGGTATCCGCACTCGCCTGCGCGGCTCCGCTATACGGTGCAGCCGCTGACGTAATCAGACCTTCAAAACAACTGCGTGCCGTCTATCCCGCGCACAATAAAGGAGATAAACATGGGTAAACAAAGCTGGAAGCCCGGCAACATGCTCAATCCCGTTCCGGCGGTGATGGTCAGCGTTGCCGATGAAGCGCACCGTCCCAACATCATCACGGTAGCGTGGGCCGGTACGATCTGCACCAACCCGCCGATGGTGTCGATTTCGGTCCGTCCGTCGCGGTATTCTTACGATATTATCGAGAAAACCGGTGAATTTGTCATCAATCTCACCACCGAGAAGCTGGCGCGCGCCTGCGACTACTGCGGCGTTGTCAGCGGCCGTGATGTAGACAAATTTGCGAAAACCGGTCTGACGCCCATGCCGGTCGAGCATGTCAGCGCACCCGCTATCGCGGAAAGTCCGGTCAACATTGCCTGCCGCGTGACCGAGAGTCGCGCACTCGGCAGCCATACCATGTTCATTGCCGAGGTGGTCGGCGTGACGGTTGATGACGAATATCTGGACGAAAACGACCGGTTTCATATCAACGATGCGAACCTGATTATGTACTCCCACGGCGAGTATTTTGCGCTTGGCAAGTATCTCGGCAAATTCGGATACAGTGTGCAGAAGAAGAAAAAGAGGAAGAAGTAAGGCGTTTTCAACTGCATACTATTGGTTGAAATATTAAATCGAAATTTGACAAAGGAGTGTGATTATATGGGTAAAGCGATTTTGGCAGCAATCGTTACATTGATTGTTGGTTATTTAGGTACGGTCGTAGGAGTTGAACTTTTAGGTAATTGGTATGAGTTTGGATTGCTCATTGCTATTGCAGTAATGGGTGCTTTTATCATCTACTTCAATGACAAGAAGTAAGACGACTTCCAGTTTTCCGCACCATGCAACCCAAACAGCGCAAAACCGGCATCTTTCGATGCCGGTTCTTTTCATTTCATTTCTTTATCAAAGCGCTGTTCAGCCCAACATTCTGCCGCGCAGCAGAATCGTGTGAATGTTCAGCTCCTCATCCAGCAGGAGCACATTGGCCAGCTTGCCCGGCTCGAGAGAGCCGTAATCGTGCTCAATGCCAATAGCGCGCGCCGGATTGGTGGACGCGGACCGAATCGCCTGACCGAGCGGAACGCCCATCTTGACCGCCGAGCGCACGCAGTCCATCAGGTTGGTTGCGGAACCCGCAATCGTGCCGTCGTGCAGCGTAGCGAGGTTGCCGCGCACGGTAACTGCCTGTCCGCCGAGCGAATACTCGCCGTCCTCCAGACCGGTCGCCATCATGCTGTCCGAGATCAGGATAACACGGTTCTCAAACAGCCGGAACGTCGCACGAACGACCGACGGATGCACATGCACGCCGTCCGCGATGAGTTCAACCGCCACGTTATCGTTGTCAAAGGCCGCACCAATCACACCCGGTGCCCGATGCGAAAACGGCGGCATGGCGTTGTACAGATGGGTCACCTGCCGCGCGCCGTGCTTGAAGGCTTCGCAGGCGGTGTCGTAATCCGCTGTCGTGTGCGCAATCGAGATACGCACCTCGCCTGCCAGCTCGTCAATGGTCTCCATCGAACCCGGCAGCTCGGGTGCCAGGTCGCACAGCTTGAACAGGCCGCCGGATTTTTCCTGTACCCGGCGGAACATGGCTGCATCCGGTGCATGCAGGTAAGCGCCGTTCTGCGCACCCTTTTTCGCCTCGGAGATGAACGGGCCTTCCATGTTGATGCCCACAAGCGCCGCGTCATTACTCTCCACCTGATAGGTTGCGGCGGCTTCGGCAATCTGTGTCAGCTTGTCCTCCGGATAAGTCATAGTCGCCGGACAGATGGCGGCCACGCCGATCTGTGCCTGATACTTTGCCAGTGTGGAGATAGCTTCATGCGTGCCGTCACAGAAATCGCGGCCCATGCAGCCGTGAAAATGCAGATCGACCAGTCCGGGCACGGCGTACAGACCGCCCATATCCACCGCATCCGCGCTCACCTCTGCGGATGCAATCCGGTCGCCCGAGATGGACAGTCCGCCGGTTTTGAACGTGCCGTCCGGCTGATATACCCTCAAATTGCTAAATTCCATAACTTCTCTTCCTTTTTAGAGCAAATCGCCGCACTTAGACAGTGCCGCCTCGTCCGCTACAATGGAAACATCTGTGTGCAGCTGCAGGATGGATGCCGGAACCTGAGGCGTTACCGGGCCGAAGAACGCTTCACGGACGGTCTCTGCCTTGTTTTCACCGGAAACCACCAGCACGATGCGCCGTGCCAGCATGATGGTCTGCACGCCCATGGTGTACGCCTGCCGCGGCACGTCATCCGCCGACGCGAAAAAGCGTTTGTTGGCCTCGATGGTGGACTCGGTCAGGTTCACGCAATGCGTGCCCTTGGAGAAATACTCGTCCGGCTCATTGAAGCCGATGTGTCCGTTCAGACCCATGCCGAGCAGCTGCAGGTCAATGCCGCCCGCCGCCTTGATGGCCGCATCATAGCGCTTGCACTCCCGCTCGGCGTCAAGCTGCGCGCCGTCCGGCAGATTGATGCGCTCTGCCGGCACATTCACCGCGTCGAAGAAGTTTTTGTGCATGAAATAGTGATAGCTCTGGTCGTGATCGGGCGTCAGGCCGCGGTATTCGTCCAGATTGAAGGTCGTGCAGCCGCCGAAATCCACATCACCCTTGTTATACCATTTAATCAGCTGCTCGTAAATGCCGATCGGCGACGAACCGGTCGCCAGACCGAGTACGGAATCCGGTTTGAGAATAACCTGTGCCGAAATGATGTTGGCTGCCTTGCGGCTCATGTCGTTATAATCCTTAGCGCGAATGATTTTCATGGAATACCTCTTTCTTCTGTCTCCGGAAATAGAAAGGGCAGGCAATGTGCCCGCCCTTTCCATTGCGCGGAGCGCAATTTCGTGATATGCAAACAAGATAGGTTTGGTTGCGTAGATTTTACAGCATCTTTGCCATTTCGTCGGCTACGAACTGGACCTTGGTGCCAATGATAACCTGAACTGCGGTCTGCGACGGACGCATTACGCCAGCCACGCCTGCAGCCTTGATCTTTTTCTCGTCGACGAGCGTGCCGTCCTTGACTTCCAGACGCAGACGGGTAATGCAGTTATCCAGAGATTCTACATTTTCCTTGCCGCCCAGACCTTCGAGGACTGCAGCTGCAATTGCGGTGAAGTCGTTATTTGCCAGCTTGGCATTCTTGTCAACCTCTGCGAAGTCGGCTTCTTCATCCTCACGGCCCGGGGTCTTGAGGTTGAACTTGGTAATCGCAAAGTAGAATACCAGATAGAATACAACGAATGCTGCGATACCCAGCGGGATGATCATCAGCGTGTTGTTCGCTGCCGGCAGGAAGGACGAGAATACGAGGTCGGTCGCGCCTGCGGAGAAGCAGAAGCCTGCGCGGAAGCCGACATAGTAGGTGATGATGGTGAAAATGCCGTACAGAGCTGCATAAACAACATACAGCGGGAAGCACAGGAACATGAAGCCGAACTCAAACGGCTCGGTAACGCCGCAGATGAATGCACAGATGGCAGCGGACAGGACCAGACCGATAGCAGCCTTCTTGTTCTTCGCAGCCTTGATCATAGCAAGAGCCGCACCGGCAATACCGAACATCATGCAGGGGAAGAAGCCGGACATATACATACCGAGGCTCCAGCCTACGTTTGCGGAGGTGTCGCCGGCCCAGTAGTGGGACAGGTCGCCCAGGCCGATGGTGTCAAACCAGAATACATTGTTCAGCGCGTGGTGCAGGCCGGTCGGGATGAGCAGACGGTTAAGGAATGCATAGATGCCGGCGCCGATACCGTCCATGCCGATGATGCCTTCGCCAACAGCTACCAGAGCGCTGAAGATGACAGGCCATACGAACAGCAGGACAACGGATACCGCGATGGAAACCAGACCGGTTACGATGGCAACGCAGCGCTTGCCGCTGAAGAATGCCAGCCAGTCCGGGAGCTTCGCGTTTTTGAAGCGGTTATAGCAGCTTGCGCCGATGATACCGGCGATGATAGCGATAAATACGTTCTGGATCTTGTCAAATGCCAGCGTTTTTACCGGATCATCCGCGATTGCGGGCATCAGCGTGGTAACAACGCCGGTGCTCAGCAGGTTGGTCATCATCAGCCAGGATACCAGACCGGCCAGTGCCGAGGTACCCTCGCGGTCGTCGGATAGTCCGACTGCAACACCGATGACAAACAGCCATGCCATATTGTCAATCAGCGCGCCGCCTGCCTTTATCAACAGGAAGCCAATGTTATACAGTGCACCGCTCGTGGCCGCACCCGGCACGCCCATAACGCCCGGAGCGATCGCGTAGCCGAGACCCATCAGGATACCGCAGATCGGCAGCGCAGCTACCGGCAGCATCAAGGCCTTGCCCAGCTTTTGCAGTTTTTTCATCATAAGAGTTTCCCCTCCTTATTTTGTGGACCGCCGAAGCGGCCGATTGTGTTGACGGATAGGAGAGCCGAACTCCGTTTCCGTCCCCCTATTTCACCGCCGTTCACACCCGGCGGAATGAAATCCTTACAAATTACCCTCGAGGAACGCCTGCATTGCGGCTGCAGCGGCCTCCTCGTCCTCACCCTCGATGGTAAGCTTTACGGTATCGCCGCCCTTAACGCCGAGTCCCATCACGCCCATGATGCGCTTGGCATCGACTTCCTTTTTCGGGCTGGCGATCATGATTTTCGAGGCAAACTTGCCTGCCTCCTTGACCAGCAGTCCGGCCGGCCGAGCGTGGATACCCAGTGCATCCGTAATCGTATATTCAATGGTCTTCATCTCAGAATTACTTCCTTTCCGTTACTTGGTTTCCAGATGCAGCAGTGCGTCGCCTGCAGAAACCGTTTCTCCTGCCACGGATTTTACGTCCTTGAACGTATCCGGATTGCAGATTAAAACCGGCGTTACGATCTTGTAGCCTTCGGCCTTGATGGCCTCCGGGTCAAATTCGATCAGCGTGTCGCCCTTCCTGACCTGATCACCGGCCTTGCAGCAGGCCTTGTAATGCCTGCCCTCCAGCTGTACGGTGTCGATGCCAACGTGGATGAGCAGCTCTGCACCGCTCGTCGTGGTCAGCGATACCGCGTGACCGGTCTCAAACATCACATCCACCGTGCCGTCCGCCGGAGCAACAATGCGTCCTTCGGTCGGCTCGATTGCAATGCCCGGACCGAGAATGCCCTGTGCGAACGTGGGATCGGGTACGTCCTCCAGTGCTACCACCTTGCCGGCAACCGGCGCCGTTATCTCGATGCCGCTGTCGCCGCCAAACAGATTTTTCAGTTTACCAAACATTTAGCTCACAACCTTTTTGATTCGGCAATACCGCATGATTGAACACGAGTGATTTGCGAGTAAATTGTGCGGTGTTGCCTTAAGTATGCCTGTTTTGTCCGAAAACATACAGAAAATAAAAAGAACCAAACTTCTGCGCAGATACAACTTGCTCTTTGATAGCAACTTCTGCGAGAAATCTGGTTTTGCCCGCCGAAGCGGTAACAATCCATTTCAAACGGATACTGTTTACTTGTTAATTGCAGTATAACAAACTTTTCTCGCCTTGGCAAGAGCAACCTGTCGAATTAGTTACCAAATTTTCTCGTTGTTTTTCTGCATTTTGCACAAAAAGCAAGTCCGCACTGCTTGTACAGCACGGACTCCGTGATTATTTTTTATCATCAATGTGCTCCATCACACGGGCGATGTGGATGGTGAGATACAGCAGCTCATTCTGTCCGGAGTGGAAATTTTTCTCCCTCTGGACGTACGCGCGAATCTTGTCCGCACAGGCATACGCCTTCGGATACTTGAACCGCACCACATCAAGCAGATCGCCGTCCTCGTCGCCGTAGCCTTCTCCGCTGACGATACGCCGCGCGTAGAACTTGAGGTGCGTGACGAACCGGTAGTAATTGAGCGATTCACTGTCCGGACAAAAACCGTATTCGTCACAGACGATACGAAAAACCGCCTGCAGCAGATAGGTCATGTCGTAAATATCGCGGATTTCACCGCCGAGCTGTGCATTGACAAAGTGAAGCGCGATAAACGCTGCCTCATCATCCGTGAACTCCACGCCGGTCTCCTCCTTGACGATCTCATTCGCCTTGAGACCCACGCGGAATTCGTCCTTGTACAGCTGCCGGATGTCCCACAGCAGCGGATTGGGCAGCACAATGCCCTCCTTGTAGCGGTTGACGGCCGCCGAGATATGATCGGGCAGCGTAACGTAAATGCTGTCCGACAGCTCCTTGCCGAGCGCGATCTTCGCATGGTTGATAATGCGTTCGCTCATCAGGAAATGCGGCAGCGGAATGCTTGTCATCAGCTGCTGGAACCGGTCGGAAAGCTGATCCGAGTGCAGCGTGAACCGCTTTTCTACCTTGTCCAGCGGTGCTTCGTCACCTGCGCGGCGGCCGAAGCCCAGGCCGCGCCCCATCAGCACGGTCTCCGCACCGTTTTCATCCAGCGCAACCACAACATTGTTGTTGAGTACCTTTTCTATTTTCACGTCCGCGCCTCCTGCCCCGCACCGCAGCACGCATCAAACGCTTCACGCGCCGCACGGACTGCATTTTCATCGCACCGCCACAGACTGAATTCGCTCAATCCGGGCAGTCCCATCGGCACATTTTCGCGCCGAAACTGCATTCTGCTGTTTTCCACCCGCTTTGCGGAAAGATGAAAGGCATTCGCGCCTGTTTTCGGCTGCAATGCGCGGATTACCGCAGCATTTACGCCTGCACCGACCAGAATCTGCACATCCTCTCCTGCTTTTGCAACCAGCGCGCGCAGCAAATCCGCGCCTGCGGTGCAGTCCGCCTGCTGCCCCGAGGTCAGAATGGTATCCACACCTAGCCGCTTTGCGGTTTCCAACGCCGCAAACGGGTCGCGGCAGACATCGAACGCACGGTGCAGCGTCACACCGCAGCCGCCTGCAAGCGCGATCAGTTTTTCCATGCGCGCCTCGTCAAGATCGCCCTCGGGTGTGAGCACGCCGATAACAATGCCGTCCGCGCCGAGCGCGGCAAAGCGCTTCACCTGACGGCAGAGCAGCTCAAATTCGCTTTCCGTATACAAAAAATCGCCGCAGCGCGGACGCAGCAGCACACGAACCGGTACGGAAACCCGTTCCCGCACCATGCGGAACAGATCCTCATCCGGTGAAGTACCGCCGATCATTAAATTTGCGCATAACTCCAGCCGCATAGCACCGCCGCGCTCCGCGCTTACCGCAGACTCGACCGAGTGGGCACAAACCTCCAGAACCGGTTTCATTTCCTGCTCCTCCTTCGAGACAAAATAACGCTTGGCAAATTATGTGATTCAATCCACACTGTTATCCGTTAATTATATCACCGAAAACCACATAGGTCAACGCAGGTTTTTACAGCATTCTGCACAATAAAAATCAGATGTTTTCATATAAAATAAACCATCTCCCCGCTTCGTATGCAGAGAGGTGATCTACAGCATTTTCCGCATAATGGCGGCTGATCTCGACCATACCGCGGATACCGTCGATCGGTGTACGGATATCATAGCGCTGACAGATATTTGCCGTCCATATTCCCAAAAAATTCTCCGCGCTTTTGGCTGTTTCTTTTCTTCGGCTGAGCTGTCTTGTCAGTTTGTATAAAAATGCAAGCAAGTTTTGCACAAATCGGATAGTTTGCAGGAATTCGAGCATACTTATGCAAAGAGACCTCATATTTTGTTGTTTTTTTAACAATTTTGTGCTATACTAAATATACAGCCCATAAAATGGGTAATGCGCGCCGGAGCAGTTCCGCTGCACCGAGCCGACAGGAGAGGTGTTTTATGAACAGTATTACGACCCGCGTTTGGATCGCGGGAGCAAGCGGCAGACTGGGTTCCGCGCTTAGTCATCGTTTCGGCGGCAACACAGCATATAAGCTGGTAACCAGCGACCGCGATGTACCGGTTGAGGATGTATCCGTTGTCGGCCGTTTCGCCGATATCAACCATCCGGATGTCATCATTAACTGTGCCGGCCTGACCGACGTGCAGGCCTGCGAGGAGAACCCCGAAGAAGCGTATAAGATCAACGCCATCGGAGCCCGCAATCTGGCGACCGCTGCAAGACGCATCGACGCAAAATTCATTCAGATCTCGACCGACGACGTATTCGGCGGCGACGAGGCCAAGGCTTTCTGTGAGTTTGACGATCCCCATCCGACCACGATGTACGGCAAGAGCAAGTACGCCGGTGAAAAGCTCGTGCGCGAACTGACCGACAAGCATGTTATCGTGCGTTCGTCGTGGCTGTACGGCGTTGGCTCGTACGACTTTGTTGACCGCGTGCTCGATACGGCGGCAAAGGAAGGCGCGGTCCATCTGCCGGAGGATGAGATTTCCTCCCCGACCTCGGCGAAAGCGCTCGCCGGCTTTATCGACTGCCTGATGCACAGCCGCGAGTACGGCCTGTTTCACGCATCGTGCGACGGCTCGTGCTCCCGTGCAGAGTACGCCCGCGAAATTCTGCGTCTCGCCGGCAAGGAAAATGTGCCGGTCACCTCGGCCTCCGAGAACACTGCGCTGCGTCCGCGCTTTACGCTGTTGGATAACATGATGCTGCGTATCACTGGTTTGTATCAAATGCCGGACTGGCATGACGCGCTGAGCGAATACATGGCCCACCGGAAGACGGGAGTAAATAAATGAATGAAGTAAAAGAGAAAAAGAAACTCGGTCTGACTACAAAGATCTTCATCTCGCTGATCGCCGGTGCGATTGTCGGCATTGCACTCAATATGTTTGCAGCTGATGTGGATTTTGTGCAGAACGTGCTGGTAAACGGCGTATTTTATGTTGTTGGTCAGGGCTTTATCCGCCTGATGCAGATGCTGGTCGTACCGCTGGTATTCTGCTCGCTGATCTGCGGCGCTACTGCCATCGGCGACAGTAAAACGCTCGGCAAGGTCGGCGTAAAAATCATCGGCTTCTACATTTTCACCACGATGATGGCAGTTGCCGTTGCGCTCGGCATCGGTCTGCTGATCAAGCCGGGCATGGGCTTGGATATGTCGCAGATCCAGACCGCCGAAGTCACCGCTTCTTCGGATTCGGTCAGCTTTGCGGAAACCCTGCTGAACATCATCCCGAAAAACCCGATCGGCGCACTGGCCAACGGCGAAATGCTGCAGGTTATCGTGTTTGCGCTCATCATCGGCGTTATCCTCGCCAAGCTGCAGGATAAGACCCAGCTGGTAACGAACTTCTTCCAGCAGGGCAACGATATTATGATGGAAATGACCATGATGGTCATGGGTCTGGCTCCCATTGGTGTATTCTGCCTGATCTCTAAGACCTTTGCCGGTCTCGGTTTCTCCGCCATGGTGCCAATGTTCAAGTACATGGGCGCGGTGCTGCTGGCGCTGTTCATCCAGTGCTGCGGCATATACCAGATTCTGCTGGCGCTGCTTACGAGACTCAATCCGCTGCGTTTCCTCAAGAAATTCGCTCCGGTTATGGGCTTTGCGTTCTCGACCGCAACCTCTAACGCCACTATCCCGATGAATATCGACACGCTGGAGGAAAAAATCGGCGTTAACCGCCGTATTTCGTCCTTCACCATCCCGCTCGGCGCGACCATCAACATGGATGGTACATCCATCATGCAGGGCGTTGCCGTTGTATTCGTTGCACAGGCGTTCGGCATCCATCTGACCCCTGCGGATTATCTGACCGTCATTGCGACCGCAACGCTCGCCTCCATCGGTACCGCAGGCGTGCCGTCGGTTGGTCTGGTTACGTTGGCGATGGTATTCGATTCGGTCGGTCTGCCGGTTGCTGGCATCGGTCTGATCATGGGTATCGACCGTATCCTCGATATGGCGCGTACTGCCGTTAATATCACCGGCGACGCTGTCTGCACCACGATCGTGGCGCATCAGGACGGCGCACTGAATAAGTCTGTATTTAATAAGAATTAAATCAAATTGGCAGGAAAAACCCCGTATTTCGTAAGAAATACGGGGTTTTTCTGGTGCCGCCAGCCGGAATCGAACCGGCACGGGTTTAACTCCGGGGGATTTTAAGTCCCCTGCGTCTACCAGTTCCGCCATGGCGGCGTGTAAATATTATACCAGAACGGGCACGGTCTGTCAAACATGTGCGCCGCCGGTTTGAGGATTTTTCAATCCCGCCTCTGCTGCTTTCCTGTTGCGTCCTTCCGGAAAAAGCTATACAATAAATATAACAGTTCTCCTGTGCAGAAACGCGCATACGGTACGCGTTCCATGCGTTCCGGCTATGCATTTGGCGTACCGGTTCGATGTCCGAGAAAAATTTTGAAACAGGCGGAACAAACCATACGGAACAAACGTCTAAGCTGATATATGGCAATGACCCCACCGCAGCAGCGGCCGTGCTGTCGATGGCATTCGTTATTGTCATATACAGGATAGAGAGTATAAGCATTAACAGTGAAAAGGAGGAAAAATATGAAACGGTTTCAGAAGGCGTTACTCGGTGTTGTGGTGAGCGGTGCATTGCTGTTCTCGGCACAGGCGGCGGAACTGCCCAGTGCGGCACAGGATACGCTACAGTCGGCTATGACTAAGGTACAGCAGGAGATCAAGGATTACGGTCAGTTGAAAACACTCGGCTTTACCGGTGAAAACTGTGAGATTATCCTCTCGAATCTCAACGCGAAACAGTATTTGGTTAACCTAACATCTGACAGCACACACAAGTATGGTATTCTGGACAAAACGACCGGAAAGCTGGTCGTTCCGGTGGAGTACGATTATTATATTCCGCTTGGCGGCACGGAAACACTGGTTAGCCAGTACGATGCGGATCATCACCCCAGCTACTGGTTCGCCGATGAAACCGGCAAACTGACACCGATGAAGCTGCCGTCCGGTTATGAGCTTGCGACGTATGAGCCAAACAGCAATGTGTTCGTGCTCTTCAAAAACGAGAAAAAGCCGGTATATGACCCGTATTCCGGCGATGGTCCAACCACACAGGTTGAGGATGTCACCTTCTTTGCTCTGGCCGACAAAGACATGAACATCATCCTCGATGACATCGACATGGTACCGGATTGGTACGCCGATTTCTTCATCGCAAAGACCGGCAGCACCAAGTGGGAACGTATTGACAAGTCAAATACGAGCGGCAACGGCACCTGCGGTCTGTTTGACCCGAAAACCGAAAAATTTGTCGGCAGGCACGATTTTAACCAGATTTTCTGGTACGATCAGCACTTTATCGGCACACGCAGCAGAGGCACAAAATCTTATCTGCTGGATGGCAAGGGCGGCGAAACCCTGCTGCCCGCAAACGTCAAGGAGTACAGCAGCTGGGCCAAGACCGAAGTAGCTGCCGCAGAAGAGCACGGTCTCATCGAGTCGTTCTCCTATCCCAGGCTGGACATTACCCGCGAAAACTTCACCATGCTGGCGATGAACCTGTACAACAAGATCTATCCCAACAAGGAGATTCCGGCTCTGGAAACCAAGTTCGCCGACTGCAGTGACAACCCGAACGTGAATAATGCCGCCGCACTCGGCATTGTCACCGGCTACGAGGACGGCACCTTCCGTCCGTACAAGACCATCTCCCGTCAGGAGGCTGCCGCCATGCTTGACCGGCTGTATCAGGTACTCGGCGGCAAAACGGACGCGGTTTCCGAAAAGGCCTTCGCCGACGATGCCAAAATCGGCGACTGGGCGCGCGACAGCGTTTACACAATGCGCCAGACCGGCATCATGCAGGGCAAGGAAAATAATCGGTTCTGCCCAACCGACGGCTACACCGCAGAGCAGTCCATTTTGACCATCGAGCGCATGTATCAAATCATCAAATAACCAGCCATACCAAAAAGGACTTCGTTTTTACGAAGTCCTTTTTGCTTACTCATAACGTCCCATGGAAATCTCGGTGACGACACCGTTTTCGATGGTGACATGCAGCAAGTCAATCATCATTTCGTCCCGTGCGTCAAGTGAGCCGTACAGATCGAGGAACCGTGCTTCGCTGTCTCCGACACGCAGTCCGCGCACAGTTTTGTGCCGCCAGAACAGCCACCGGCGGGTCAGTGGAATTTCATCCGGTGCCTCGGTGATGATAACGCGGTTGCGGCTCTTATCCCACCGTATCTGCGGAATATGACTGTCCCACAGGTACGAAAACGGTGTGTACAGTATACCATTTCGTTCCACGCCGGAGACAGCGGTCTCAGCACCGTGCAGTGTGTAGGTTTTGCCGTCTGTCGTACCGCCGAGACGCTCTACGACCTCGTAAAGTGGGATATATGGCTCGTTTTCATACAGAACAACCGGATTCTCCAGCGTGATCGGCTCTCCGTTCTGCAGGGCTTCCCTGCTGCCGATTTCTATGCTGAGCGACGTGTTCGTCCGCTCCAGATAGCCGATTCGCCAGACAGCCAGTCCAATCGCAAGCACAAGCGCCAGCAGCGGCAGCCAGTATTTTTTCACAATACGCATGATTTTCCTCCCTGATTACGTCTCTGCGTCATGCGCAGCATAATGACGAGCGCCTACTCGATGGTGCAGCCATCCTTCGGGCAGAATTTGCTGCCACTCCTGCCCTGCAGGATGCCGCCCTGCTGCATCACGTAAACCGAATTCTTCGCCCAAAGGCCGATACTGCCGTTGTCGGCGTAGATTTTCGCAGAATTTCCGCTCGAAACCGTGCCGTACAGCACGTTGTACAGTCGATGCAGAATCACTGCTGCCTCCTAATGCAAAAGCTCGCGCGTCAGCTGAAACGTGCCATTCTCGCAGCCGGTGACGATGCCGAGCGATGCGGTACCTGCATCAGCATACAGCCGCACAGCACGAGCACGGACAGCATAACCATTCGTTTTTTCATGCTCCCTATCCCCTTGCCAAATGAATTTATATACTATATATAGTATATAACCCTTCTGCCCCTGTCAACTGTGACATGAAAATAAGTTTTTTGAGAGAACTTTGTCACACTTCCCCCGTCTACCGGTTATAGTAAGTGAAGAATTTCACAGGCAGGAGGTATTTTTTATGAAAAGCGGCGTTATTTGTGTGCAGCCGCGCTGATCGCGAGCAGCATGGCGGCGGGAGTCGGTGCTGCAAGCGATAAACCAAACGCCGATGATACCCAGCTTGGCGATTGGGCACGCAGCAGCGTGTATGCGATGCGCGAGATCGGCATTATGCAGGGCAAGGAGAATAACCGGTTCCGTCCTAAGGATGGGTATACGCAGGAGCAGGCTGTTGTAACGGTGGAACGAGCGGACTCCATCCCAAACTTTGTGTAAACCTCCAACAAGGTGTAGAATAGAAGCAGGATGACATTCAGGAACCGTTCAAGGACACTATCGCGGAGTTCATGGAAAACGGTCTGGAGGCCGAGCTGGGCGATCAGCTGGACGATCAGTTGGGCTACAACCGGTATGACTACAAGAACAAGGACACGGATAACGGCCGGAATGGGCATAGCAGAAAAACCCTGCGCACCAGCTTTGGCGATGTAGAGGTATCTGTGCCGCGGGATCGCAAGAGCGAATTCGAACCCAAGGTGCTGCGGAAAAATCAGACCAGCGTCAGCCAGGACATCGAGGAGAAGATCCTGTCGATGTATGCAAGGGCATGACGACCAGCGATATCGAAGCACATATTCAGGATATTTACGGCGTAGATGTCTCTGATACCACAGTAAGCCGTATCACAGATAAAACCTTCCAAACCTTCCCGTAGCGAAAGAGTGGCAGCAGAGGCCGCTGGAGTCCATTTATGCGGTTGTTTTTCTGAATGCGATTCACTACCATGTCCGCAGTGAAGGACAGATTGTAAAGAAGGCCGTCTATATCGCCATCGGTATTGATCTTGATGGTCGGAAGGATGTTCTGGGAATGTGGGTTGGCGAGAACGAAAGTGCGAAATTCTGGGCTACCGTACTGAACAGCCTGAAAAATCGGGGCATCGAGGATGTTTTCATTGCCTGTACGGATCATTTGACCGGTTTTTCTGCGGCGATTGAGGCAGTTTTCCCTAAAACTGAGATTCAAAACTGCATTATTCACCAGCTTCGAAATTCCAGCAAATATGTCTCCTACAAGGATTTGAAGGCACTTATGGCTGACTTGAAAGCAGTCTACGCAGCGGTAGATGAACCGGCTGCTTTGGCTGCGTTAGACACGTTCGCAGAACACTGGGACAAGAAATATCCTAAGATTTCTCAGTCGTGGAGGGATAACTGGGCAAATCTCAGTACCTATTTTAAGTTTCCTCAGGCACTTCGGCGGCTGATCTATACAACCAACACTATCGAAGGATTCAACCGTCAGCTCAAGAAGGTAACCAAGTCGAAATCCGTGTTTCCGACCGATGACATCCTTTTCAAAATGCTGTATCTGGCGATGATCGACATCACGAAAAAGTGGACCGGCCGCAGACAGGACTGGAGCATGATTCATGTCCAGCTGGCAATCTACTTCGAGGATCGGATGCCGGATTAACAATCCGGCTCGAAGGGCAAGGGGCGCTGCGCCGCCGCCGAGGCTCCAATGGACGAGGGTGCCCCTTGACTTCCGCCCATGTCGGCGTTATGTTGTAGACAAGGCGGGCGCAGCCAACGCCGTTCCCGCCTTGAAATATTAAGCTCTATTTTACACCGCATTTGGGCGGTTACACAGAATTCGGGATAGTCCCAATGGGCGGTTTCAGGCTGTGAAGCAATATTAAAATTTTTTCTGTTGATTTTTCGGTACATATTCCGCCGCAGATATCCAGTTTGTGGATGTTTGCAGCGGTTTTGTTTTTGCGAAATTGTTGCATGCACCGTCTATTTTCCGGCATTTTCAGGTGTTTAAAGTCTTTTTGCGATTTTCCCGCGAATCTCAAAAAGGTTCTTGCACTGGTACTGGCGTTTGCTTGCGCATTCACCATGTTTGCTGGTGCAGCGTTCACGGATTCGGCCGACATTAAGGTTGACACCGAAGTCGTGGACACTCTGGTATCGCTGGGCGTAGTTAACGGCTACGACGATGGCTCTTTCAAGCCGAACGGTACCGTAACCCGTGCGGAGATGGCGAAGATGATCTACGTTCTGCGCACCGGTAACTCTGACGCTTCTGCGTACAACGATGACAAGACCTCTTTCACCGACATTGGCTCCCACTGGGCACGCGGCTACATCAAGTACTGCCAGTCTCTGGGCATCATTGCTGGTAAGAGCAACACCAAGTTCGTTCCGAACGAAAAGGTAAGCGCTCAGGAAGCAGCTAAGATGCTGCTCGTAACCCTGGGTTACAACGCTCAGAAGGCTGGTCTGGTAGGCACCGGTTGGGCATCCAAGACCAACGCACTGGCTGACGAGAACGGCCTGCTGGAGGACGTTAACACTTCCTTCACTTCCGCTTGCCCGCGTCAGTACGCTGCACAGCTGATCTACAACACCATTTTTGCTCACACTGTTACCCTGCGTGACGGCGAGTACACCAACATGAACCTGCTTGGCACTGACAAGCTGGAGACCGTTGGCGAGAAGTACATGAGCATGAAGAAGTGGGTTGGTACCTTCGAAGGCAACGAGGACGTTTGCGGTCTGGACACCGGTCTGATCCGTGTATACGGCACTCCGGACGGCAAGGACGTTGCAAAGGCTAACGCTGACTTCAAGTTCAGCAAGCTGAATCTCTCCTACATCGGCGAGGAAGTTTCCGTACTGTACAAGGACGCTACTGGCGGTACCGCTAACAAGCCGGACAAGAAGGACACCATCTACGGCGTTTATGTAACCGGTACTACCAAGGTTTACAACATCACCAAGGATGACCTGCAGTCCCAGAAGGATGACGGCACTGTTCGTTTTGGCGACAAGAACTACGATGTAGCAAAGATTGCTAAGGACGACGAGTACATCAACTACAACTACGGCGCTAAGAAGGATACTGCTGCTGCAGCTATGACCGCTGATCAGGTTGCTGATGACATGATCTCCAAGCTGAAGGCTACTTCTGCTGACACTGTTAAGTTCATCTGCAACGATGACGGTGATATCGTAAAGGCTTACGTTGTTGAGTCCAATCTGGCTCGCGTTACTGCTGTAAACACCGAGAAGGTTTCCATCAACAATGGCGTTGGTACCATCAAGTTTGAGGATAACGACATTTACGACGGCGTTAAGAAGGACGATATCGTTGTTGTTACCACTCTGTACAACACCAAGGCTACCAACTCTGCTGCTAAGAGCATTGTTACCAAGGCAGCTACCGTTGAAGGCAAGCTGACCAGCTTCAAGGGCACCAGCAAGGTAAGCATTGACGGCACTTCCTATGATATCGCTTCTCTGGCTACCACCGCTGTTGATTCTGATTTCGAGACCTCTTTCAAGGATCAGATTGGCGAGACCTACAC
The DNA here is from genome assembly GCF_027665985.1 of Butyricicoccus sp. AM78-15b2TA. Taxonomy (NCBI): domain Bacteria; kingdom Bacillati; phylum Bacillota; class Clostridia; order Eubacteriales; family Butyricicoccaceae; genus Butyricicoccus; species Butyricicoccus sp. AM78-15b2TA. Next base: position 65,290 of record NZ_JAQEHY010000009.1, on the reverse strand, counting down.
CCTGTACACGATTGGCGGTCTTGTTTACGCTGCTAAGCAGACCTCTGAGGGCACCAAGAACTATGCAATCGTAGAGGACACCAATGACTCTCAGACTATTGACTCTGGCTTCGATCCGCTGGAAGTTAAGATCCTGAAGGCTGACGGTTCCGAAGGCAAGTTTGTTGTTCATAAGGACTCCACTTCTCAGGGTACTACCAAGCTGAAGACTACCGATGTTAAGACTGGCGTTCTGATCAAGTATTCGAATGTTTCCGATAACAAGATCAAGATCACCGAGGTTCAGGGTTCTACGGCTCTGAATAAGGACACCACCGTATATGTTAAGGACACTAAGTCCTTCAACAACAAGGTTGCTACTTCTGATGCTGTTGTATTCGTAAATAAGACCGCTATTTATGGTAAGCCGGGTGACTTCTACGCATACACCATCCGCAACCTGAACGATATCAAGGCTAAGTCTGGTGCAGCTGTTGCTTCCATTCTGGACGACAACAAGGTTGTTGCAGCTTATGTTGAGCTGACCACCAAGCCGTCCGGTTCTACCGCAGACACTGTTTACGGTATCGTATCTAAGGAAAACGGCACTGTTAAGGATGGCGACACCACCTACACCTCCTACACTGTTGATGTTGATACTAACACCCAGAAGACCGTTCTGATCGAGGGTGACAGCGACACCACTCTGAAGGAAGGCTATCTGGTAAGCTTCGATGAGGCTTCTGATAAGGTATACTCTGCATCTGATATCACTATCTACCTGAAGAACGAGAATACTGACTACCACAAGCCGAGCACCATGGCTGCTATCGACGAGTACGATGAAAAGGGTCAGATCGTATCTTACTGGGATAAGACCAATGATATCGGCGACAAGGCTAAGCTGATCACCAAGGCGGTTGACGATGATGTTAAGATCATCTACGTAAGCTGCGATGATGACAAGGCTGCTGATAACAACGGCGCAATCGAGTATGATGGCGTTAAGGGCACCAAGAATGCTTACATCGTATTCAAGGACAACGACGCTACTAAGAACGTTGTTGCAATCTTCGTTGACGTTGACGGCAACATCACCAAGTAATCTCTGAATCCCGCGATTCGATTTTACGCAAAAGGAACCCCCGAGGAAAACCTCCTCGGGGGTTTTCTTACCCCCTCACCCGCCAGCGGTCTGCCGCCGCTCTGCGCCGTGCCGCAGGCCGCCCTTATTTCCCTATCGCGCCCCAACCGCAAGCCGCTGTGCGCCGTTCTGACGCCCTTGCGCCCTATCCCTCATCCGCCTGTAAAAGCGCGCAAAAAAGCCGCCCGGAAAACCGGGCGGCTTGCATTTTTGAGAAATTACTTGAGCTGTACGCGCTCACGAATCGAATCGGTTACGGAAAGCTGTACGCTCTGTGCGGAGTAGCCGGTGCACGCCACCTGCGCCACATAGCTGCCGCGCTTGAGGCTGAACGACGCCGTGCCGTCCGTGCCGGTGGTGATGCTCTTGCCGCCAACCGTGACAACCGCACCGGACAGCGGTGCGCCGTACGCGTTGGTGACAACCAGCTGTACATTCTCGAGAATCTCGCCGGTCAGCTTGACCGTGCGGCCTGCAGAGATTTTGACCGTCTGCGTAACCGCCGCGGTAAAGCGCGAATGCGTTGCCGTTACAACGTACGAGCCGCGCTTGACATAAACGGTTGCCGTGCCGTCCGAGCCGGTGGTCAGCGTCTGCGCTGCCGTACCGCTCTCCGCGTCCGAAGGCGTGAAGGTGACGGACGCACCCGAAATCGGCAGACCGAGATCATCTACCACGGAAGCCGTCAGCGCGTAAGTGGTAACGTAGTTGACACGCAGCGTCGGGCTTTGACCCTTGCTCATCACAAAAACGAAATCCGCATAGGATGCACCGCTCTTGCCGAATTCCGCAACCGCAGACTTGTTGATCGTGACCTTGCTGCCCTCGATCTTGTACTGCCAGTTCTCCTCGAGCGTCTTGCCGTTCGAGCGGATATTCTTGAGCTTTGCACCGTCTACCATGTTAAGTGTTACCACCAGATCGGCGTATCCGCCGGACGAGGTGTTCGCGTCAAAATCGATCGTGGACGGCTGTACTTCGTTCACCGGCGCGGTATCTACCACGCTCAGCGAGCAGGTAAAGGACGAACCCTGATTGGGTACGAATGTAACCGTATAAGTGCCCTTGCTCTTCTTGGCAAGCGTCTCCTTGAGCAGACGGATCGTGCCGTTCGTTGCATTATAGGTGTAATCCGTGCCGCGCTCGAGCACCGTACTGCCGATTTTGACGGAATCCAGACGCGTGCCCGCCGGAAGAACGACGTTTACCGTCTGATCGGCATAGTTTGCGGACTGCTCGTACTTGTCAAAGGTAATCTGGCTCGGGCTGACTGCGCTCTGCGCCGAGTTGCTGACCGCCAGACCGATGGCTGCCTTGGAGCCGTCCTCAAAGGTCAGCTCTGCGGTGTAGGTGCCCGCCTTGAGCGTGGACAGATAGGTTTTGTACACACGGATGCCGTTCTTATCGCTCAGCAGGTTGTAATCCGTGCCCTGCTTGAGATTGGTGCCGTTGACCGAAACACGGGTCAGATCGTTCTTGTCCGCGTTGAAGGTGAACTCGTAGGAGAACGCGATCGCGTCCTTGTTGTTCACGTCGATAGACAGCGTGGACGGAGAAACCGAAACGCTGGTGGACGCCGCAACGTCCTTGCCGGCAATCTTCGCGGTAACGCCGCTCGCCAGCTCAACGCTGGTCGGCTGCATGGTCAGCTCACAGCCGTTGGAGTTGAGCACCGCCTTCTGGACCGAGCCGCCGCCGGTGACAGTGGTTCTTCCGTTCGCGGTAAGCGTGCTGATGGAGGTGCTGCCGGTCGTCAAGATGGTGCCGGTCTGCTCATTGGCAACGTCCCAGACAGCTGCATCCAGCGTCAGGCTGACGCTGCTGCCGTTCATTTTAAGATCGGAGAAGCCGCCTGCAGTCGCTGCCAGATTGCTCTCGGTCAGCGTTGCAGAGGTTTTTACCTCGGTGGTGCCGATGTTGGTATTGCCGGTCGCAATGACCTGCGGGGTCAGGCCGGTCGGGTTGGAGACGACCATCTCGAGTGCGGAAACACCGTCCAGCGTTACATTGCCGCCGCTGACGATGATATCGCCCGCAACGGTAACATCCTCAAGCGTTACATTGCCCGCCAGAACGCCCTCGGTGATGTACAGATTGCCCTTGATATCCGCATCGGCCAGCGTGCACGGTACAGAAATCGTAACGTTTTTGGTATCACTCTTGAGCGTAGCCTGCGAGTACACGTTGCCGTTCTTATTCAGCGAGGTGCCCATATAGCCGTACAGCATTTTGGCGATTTCGCCTCGGCTGAGCGTGCCCTGCGGCTTAAAGGTACCGTTCGTGTAGCCGTTGATATAACCCTGCTTGACCGCTTCCGCAACGTAGGATTTGCTGTAATCGCTCAGCTTGGCCCGATCAGAGAACATATCCAGCGCAGACAGGTTAGCCGTCGGCGTGTACTTGTGCAGTCGGCCGAGGATGGTTGCCGCCTGCTCACGGGTCAGCGTGCCCTCCGGCGCCATACGGTTGTTGCCGACACCGTTGATATAGCCCTGCTTGACCGCAATCTGCACGGTTTCGTAGAAAATATCGCTCGAATTGACATCCGAGAAGCTGATATCCGCCTTTTCGGTAAAACCGAACGCGCGGTTGATGTATCGCATGAACTCCCAGCGCGTTACCTTGTCATCCGGGCCGTAGTTGCCCGTGCTGGCAGACGGATTGATAATGCCGTTTTCATGCAGCTCAGTAATGTAGGACTTTGCCCAGTGGCCATCAATATCCGAAGCCGCAAAGGCAGCCGGCACGGTGCTGACCAGCAGCGCCGCTGTCAGTACGGCGGAAAGGACTTTTTTCAAAGCTATCACCTCTTATTATAATTTACCTTTATTCTACCATTCTTTTGTTTATTTGTGTACTGTTATTTTTATCTTGAGACAGGGCTTTTGACTAAATAGACGGCCTGCTGCCGGTTTTGGTTCCGCATTTTCGCAGAATTTTCCGGTATCCTCACAGAACGTACAATTTCTGCTCTGCCGTTTTGTATATCATTACTCTTCTTCATGGAATCTTTTCACAAATTCGCGCAAAACCCCTTGCATTGACAGCCGGATATTGTATAATTTAGATAGTGGCAATCCGTCGGCTGAAAGCGGCGATGCGCCAACTAACACGATGAGGTGATACCAATGGATTATATGTCGGAATACAAGCGTTGGCTGGACTGCTCTGCCCTCTCTGCGGACGAGCATGCCGAGCTGGCTGCTGTTGCAGATAATCAGGAAGAGATCGAAAGCCGTTTCTTTGCGCCGCTGTCGTTCGGCACGGCCGGTCTGCGCGGTGTACTGGGCGTCGGCCTCAACCGCATGAACCGCTTTACCGTCGGTCAGGCTGCACAGGGTTTGGCAAACCTGATCGTATCGAACGGTCAGGCCGCAATGGACCGCGGCGTTGCCATCGCATATGACTCCCGCCATTTCTCGGCCGAGTTCGCCAAGCAGTCTGCGTGCATCATGGCCGCAAACGGCATCCAGTCGCTGCTGTTCGATGAGCTGCGTCCGACCCCGGAGTTGTCCTTCGCTGTCCGTCACTACGGCTGCATCGCAGGCATCAACATCACGGCTTCCCACAACCCGAAGGAGTACAACGGCTACAAGGTTTACTGGGAGGACGGCGCACAGCTTCCTCCGGCCGAGGCAGACGTGGTTGCCAACGAAATGGCAAAGACCGATATCTTCACCGGTGTAAAAACTGCAGACTACGATGAGTCCGTCAAAAACGGTCTGATCCGTATTCTGTCTAAGGAGACCGACGAGGCTTACCTCGGCGAAGTCATTAAGGTTGCGGTAAATCCGGACTGCGTAAAGCAGGTTGCCGATGAGTTCAAGCTGGTGTACACGCCGTTCCACGGTGCCGGCTACCGTCTGGTGCCCGAGATCCTGCGCCGTCTGGGCTACAAGCACATTATCTGTGAGCCGGAGCAAATGAAGATCGACGGCGACTTCCCGACCGTTAAGAACCCGAATCCGGAGTACAAGGAAGGCTTTACGCTCGCCATCGAGCTGGCAAAGCAGAACGATGTTGATCTGATCATCGGCACCGACCCGGACTCCGACCGTACCGGCATCGTCCTCAAGGACAAGTCCGGCGAGTATGTCACCCTATCCGGCAATCAGGTCGGCGTGCTGCTCACCGATTACATCATCACCGCAAAGAAGCTGACGAACACCATGCCTGCACATCCGGCGGTGCTCAAATCCATCGTTACCACCGAGATGGCACGCGCGGCGGCTGAAAAGAACGGCGTTGAGTGCTTCGACACCTTCACCGGCTTCAAGTTCCTTGCCGAGAAGATCAAGCAGTTCGAGCAGGACGGCTCGCACGAGTACATTTTCGCGTTTGAGGAATCCTACGGCTACCTGTGCGGCGATTATGCCCGCGACAAGGATGCCGTTACCGCTTCTATGCTGATCGCCGAGATGGCGGCTTACTACCGCACCCAGGGCAAGACCCTGTACGACGCAATGGAAGAGATGTACGAAAAGTACGGCTGCTACTGCGAGCAGACCATTTCGATCGTTATGCCGGGCGTTTCCGGCCTGCAGCGCATGAAGGAGCTCATGCAGGAGCTGCGCGACAAGCCGCTGACCCAGATCGGCACCCACAAGGTCGATTACACCCGCGACTATATGCCGGGCACCCGCACCTGCATGGCAGACGGCAAGTCCGAGCCGATGGAGCTTAAGGGTCAGAACGTGATGTACTACGAGCTCGAGGGCGGCACAACCTTTATCATCCGTCCGTCCGGCACCGAGCCGAAGGTCAAGGTTTACATCATGGCCAAGGGCGAGAACAAGGCCGAGGCCGCAGAAAAGGTCGAGGCTCTGACCGCTGCAGCGAAGGAAATCGTAAAGTAACTGAGGCAACACCGCAGTAAAAATCCATCAACGCTGAATGCAGCCGAATTCCGGTTCGGCTGCATTTTTCCGGAATCACCTTGATTACCGAAATTATTATACCTTAATTATTTTAGGGGAACAAAAATATGATCAAACGCATTATTTCCTGTATTGTAAGCACGGTCATCGTGCTCGGCGCCACTATCGCGTATGACCGCACGCCTGCATGCCGCATTGCCGTGATGGAGCAGGTGCCGACACAGCTGGCTTCCGTTCTGCCGCGTGCTGCCTCCTACGAACTGGAGCTGCGCACGGAGGAAGGCAACCGCAGCTACACGGTCAACTGCCATGACAAGGACGGCAGCACCTTCCGCTCCTACACCATGCAGACCGTGGAAGGCGAGGAAGAACCGCTTAATTTCACCTACACGGACTACACCTACGACGACAACGGCAACTGTACGGATGCTGTCACCACCGACAAGACCAACAACTCCACCTCGGAGTATCGCCGCAGCTATGACGACAAAAGCCGCGTTCTGCGCACGGAAAACTACGAGGACGGCGAACTTTCGGCCTCCTCCGAGACGGTTTACACCGAGGTTGACAACGGTCAGTCCTCTGCCGTCAACACGGTTTACGACGCAGACGGCAACGAGCTGATGGTCGTCCGCATGGGCATGAACACCAACGGCGACGTGCTGTCCTCCCGCACCTACGAGGGCGAGGACAATATCACCTCCTCCACCGACAACCGCTACGACAGTCAGGGGCGACTCATCCAGTCGGTCACCGTAGACGAGAGCGGCGTCGTGTTCGAGGTGCTCACCGTGTACTCGGTGGACGGCAAAACGCAGACCACCCGCTCGACCATCGAAGGCGGCACCCTCTCGACCGATACCCGTACCTTTGATGATAACGGCAATCTGGTCTCCATGCACCAGACCGACAGCGACGGCTACGCAAGCGATACCACTTATACACAGTTTAAGTGACCTGTCGCGGAACTTTAATCCGCAGTGAAAACCACCCGTTCGGGTGGTTTCTCCTTTTTCCCGGACATACTATTATCAGCTATACACCGACCATTTCTCCCTATTTGTCGGTTTTCCGCTAAACTCCTGCAAAATTCCTGTCTGGATATTGCTTTTTCCCGGTCAAACAGCTATAATCGCTATATGCGTATCAAGACTGTGTCAACAGAGCACAGCTATAGAGAAATAGATCGGAGGTGCGCTATGCGCATCATTATTGTAGGCTGCGGCAAAGTCGGCTCGGAGCTGGCAGGACAGCTCAGCGCGGCCGGACACGACCTGACACTGATTGACCTGTCCGAACGCCGGCTGAACGAGCTTTCCAATATGTACGACCTTGCTACAGTAAAGGGCAGCGGCACCAGCTATCACGTTCTGCGTGAAGCCGGCGTGCAGGATACCGACCTGCTAATCGCCGTTACCACCCATGACGAAATCAATCTGCTTTCCTGCCTGATCGCTCGTAAAGCATCCGGCTGCCACGCCATTGCGCGTGTGCGCGATCCGGAATATGTATCCGACCTCGGCTTTATCCGCGATGAGCTGGGTATTTCGATGGTCATCAACCCCGAGCTGTCCACCGCGCGTGTTGTTTCGCGTCTGATCCGCTTCCCGTCGGCCATCCGCGTCAGCACGTTTGCCCGCGGACGCATCGAGCTGCTCGACCTCAAAATCCCGCACGAGTCCCGCCTGGACGGCATGGCGGTCTGCGAGGTCAATCCTCTGCTCCGCACGGACGTGCTGCTGTGCATGGTCCGCCGCGACGGTCAGACCTATATCCCGAAGGGCGACTTCATCCTGCACGAGAACGATAACATCACCGTCATCATTCCGCCGCACGAGCAGAACGAATTTTTCGAGAAGGTCGGTCTGCCGGTCAAGCGCATTTCCTCCGCAATGCTGGTCGGCGGCGGCAAAATCTCGTACTTTCTGGCGAAAATCCTGCTGGATTCCGGCATTTCAGTCAAGATTATCGAAAACAAACTGGAACGCTGCGAGGCGCTTTCCGAAATGCTCCCGAACGCGACCATCATCTACGGCGATGGCACCGACCGCGACCTGCTCGACGAGGAGGGTCTGGCAACCTGCGAGGCGTTTGCGGCGCTCACCGGCATGGACGAGGAGAACATTCTGCTCGCGCTGCACGCCGGCCGTCATTCCCGTGCCAAGCTGTTCACCAAGGTCAACCGTGTGAACTTTGAGGAAGTCATCGCCAGCATGCCGATTGGCAAGGTGATTCGCCCCAAGCAGACCACCGCCGAGCTGATCAGCCAGTACACCCGCGCCATGCAGAACTCGATGGGCTCCAACGTGGAGACCCTGCATCAGCTGGACGGCGCAGAAGCGCTTGAATTCCGTGTTGCGGCGCACCATCTCACCGGTGTTCCCCTGCAGGATATGCCGATTCGTCCGGATGTTCTGCTGTGCTGCATCAACCGCAAGGGCAAGCGTATCATTCCGCGCGGCCACGATGTGCTGCATGAAGGCGATACTGTTATCGTCGTTTCCACCTTCGAGGGCATGAACGACCTTCAGGATATCTTCCTGCCGACAACCAGAGGGAGCGGAAGATGAATTTCGCAATCGTCCGCTATCTGATCGGCTGGCTGATGGGCATTGAGTCCCTGTTCCTGCTGCTGCCCGCGTTTACCGCGGTCATTTACCGTGAACCCGAGCTGCCTGCCTATATCGCCACTGCACTGATTTGTATGGTCGGTGCAGGCATTCTGTGTGAATATAAGCCAAAAAACACCAAGTTCTACGCACGCGAAGGCTTTGTGGCAGTCGCGCTGTGCTGGCTGGTGCTGGCCGTGACAGGTGCCCTGCCGTTCGTGCTCAGCCGCGAGATTCCGTTCGCAGTAGATGCGATTTTCGAGGCCGCATCCGGCTTCACCACCACCGGCGCTACCATTCTCGGCGATGTGGAGGCGCTTTCGCATGCCTCCATGCTATGGCGCTGCCTGATGCACTGGGTCGGCGGCATGGGCATTCTGGTGTTCATGCTGATCGTCCTGCCGCTGGCAGGCGGTCAGACCATTTATCTGATGCGTGCGGAAAGCCCGGGACCCTCGGTCTCCAAAATATCGCCGCACATGCGCGATACCGCACTTATCCTGTACGCGATTTACTTTGGACTGACCGTTCTGCAGATTATTCTGCTGCTGTTCGGCGGCATGCCGATGTTCGACGCCATCTGCGTTTCGCTCGGCACGGCAGGCACCGGCGGCTTCGGCAACTGGAATGATTCCATCGCGCATTACGACAGCGCCTACCTGCAGAATGTTATCTCGGTCTTTATGATCCTTTTCGGCATCAATTTCAACGCGTATTTTCTGCTTTTGACCCGTAAATTCAAGCAGTTGTTCAAAATCGAGGAGATTCGCGTGTACCTCGGCGTGATTGCCGTATTTACCACGCTGATCGCCTTCAACGTGCGCGGCTGCTTCAGTTCGCTGCGCGAGAGCTTCCACCATTCCCTGTTTCAGGTTGCGTCTATCATCACGACCACCGGTTTTTCAACCGTGGACTTTAACCAGTGGCCTGCATTCAGCAAGCTGCTGCTTGTGCTGCTGATGTTCATCGGCGCGTGTGCCGGTTCGACCGGCGGCGGCATGAAATGCTCGCGCATCCTGCTGCTGTTCAAGGGCGTAAAGAAGGAAATGATGTCTCTGATTCATCCGCGTCTGGTGCGCGTGCATAAAATGGACGGACAGCGCGTCCAGCACGAGGTCATGCGCTCGGTCAACGCCTTTCTTGTGGCATATCTGATCGTCATTGCCATTTCCGTCCTTATTGTCAGTCTGCACTGTGAGGATATGGTAACCAGCTTCACCTCGGTTGTTACCTGCATCAATAACGTCGGTCCGGGACTCAATCAGGTCGGTCCGGCAGCCAACTTCAGTGCGCTGCACCCTCTGAGTAAAATCGTGCTGACTTTCGATATGCTCGCCGGTCGTCTGGAGCTGTTCCCCATGCTTCTGCTGTTTGCGCCGGAAACGTGGAGAAGAAACCGATAAAAAAGCTGCCGCTGAACGTATACCGTTTAGCGGCTTTTGCGATGTCGAACGACCACAAATCGTTCCGGTGCTCCACCGACACACCTGAATCATCGCGGCAGAATATGTCGAGATGGGGTTTTCCGGTTGCTCAGGGTATCTATCTCTTTGGGTAACATAATGGTTTTCGGCATATCGAGCATGCTGAGCAGTTCCTCGGTAAAATAAAAGGAATTGCGGTCTCCCTGCTCAAAAATCAGATACGGATAGGGTTTCAGTTCATCGAGCGTGATGCACTTCCGGTCTGTGTTTCCCGCAGGATAAAACCGTACTGGTCCGCGTCATACTCCTTGACAACCTCGTCGAATGCGTTCACCGCAAACGAATAGTGCTGACATGACACGCAGAACTTAGGCACGCGCTTTCGGCCCACGCCCGAAGTGCTCCTGCATGATGTCTGCCTGCTCGAGCAACATACGCGCAAACGAAAGCAGTGCCGCACTCATCCGTGCTCTGCCCGCACGGTTCCGCGCACTGGCGGAAAAGTACGGCTGCGCCTTTCACCCCGTTTTTGTCACCTGACAAAACCGGGGTGTTTTTTTACCGCATTTTATCCACAGCCTGTTGATAACTTCTGTGGATTGTGTGTCATTTTTTTGCAGAATTTACGCGTGTTTCACGCTGTTTTTCCTATCGGTGTATTTCGTGTCGAAAATCGGACATTTCGTGTATCCGGCCGCACAACGGGCTGCAAAGCTGCTATGATAAATGCAGGCAATTTTTAGTCTCTTTTCTGCAGGCGCGGCTCGTTCCACTGCACCGCAGAATGGGAAAAGGAGGAATATACCATGAAATTCAAACGCGGCATAAGCCTTGCTCTGGCACTGGCGATCATCTCCGGCATGGGCGGCCCGCTTGATATCCGCGCAGCGGCGGCGGATACCGGCAGCTCGGACGCGCTTGCGGCGCTCGGCATAGATTCGAGCAAAGCGCCCGATGGCTTTAATGCCAACGACCCCAGCAACCCGTATGGCCGCAATACCATCAAGGTTACACCGGTGTACGAGCTGTATACCGTTGGTCTGACGAATGATGTTCTGCCGTCGGATAAAATCGGCCTGGGCAAGTGTGAAAGTGCAGAGAAATGCAATACAAGCGTTTCCCAGTCCAACCAGAAGGACAATACCCTTCAAAGCACGCTGTACGGCAATGATGATAACGCATCTACCAAGGCTGAACAGTTTCTGACGGCTAAAACCGATTCCAAGAAAATCTCCAAGGGTAAAACCACCTCTACCGGCACATACGCACAGTTCCCGATAGGCAGCAAGGACAATGACGGCTATGCCACCAAGGGTTATCTGACCGGCATGACCAATGCCACTACCAAGCTGAACGACAAGACCGATTACGCCATGGCAGACGTAACTGCAGGCCATTTCACCTCGAGCAGTGACGCCAAGTCCTCGCAGACGGTCATGGTTTACGCCGGTGACCTGAGCGCGAAAGGCGGTCTGTACCTGCGGTTCGGCAATGCGACAACCGGCGAGTACGGCAATCCGATCACGCTGCTGGACACCAGCAAGGAAATCGGCAACCCGACCCTCAAGGACAGCGCCGAAACGTCTGACGGTCAGACGACCGAAGCCAAGCTGGTCGAAAACTTCGCAGAAAACCCGTATCAGCTGAAAAACTACCTGCAGGTAGCTACCGGCGACTGGGACAACGACGGTAAGGACGAGGTTGCGGTCTATGTGCCGGAGGTCGGCAATTCCCGCATTGAGATTTACGACCTGCAGACTGACGATTACTCCAATCCCTCTAACTGGAGACAGGCGTGGACGTACTTCTTCCGTGAGGGCAGTGTCGTTTCCAACATGATCTCTCTCGTCAGCGGTGACGTCAACCAGGACGGCGTAGACGATCTCGCCTGCACCTGGGGTTACTACTACGGTCCGCAGCAGAACGCAGGCTCGCGTGCCGTTGTAATGTTCGGTTCCACGAGCGCGCACATGCTGCAGAGTTCGCAGGAATTCCCGCTGACCTACGAGGGCAGCAATCTGGTCCGCGCATCCTTCGCCTTCGGCGATATGACCGGCGGCGGCAAAACACTGATTCTGGCGGCTCAGTCGGATGATGACCTCAAGGCAAATAAGCAGAACACGCGCTATGTAGGCTTGTACGCATGGAACGGCGTCACCTTCAAGCCGTCTGTCTCTAAGAATTTCGATCTGTTTGCAAAGAACGATAAAGGCGAGTACATCTACGGTGCAATGGCAAAGCACAACGATACCTTCCGTTCTTTGCCGCTGTGCCCGGCCAATACGGCTATCATCTCCCGTCCGACCGCAGGCGAAAAAGCCGATAACGGCAAAACCAGCGATCTGCTGTACTTTGACAGCCTTGTTATCTCCTGCGACGAGAATGGTCTGAATATCAAGCAGGCGCTCGACAACACGGATGCTATGCCGAATGATGACTACGTTGAGTACGATGCATCCGCAGGCTCTGTGACCACCGCGGTGAATAAAGACAACAACACCGCAGGTTCGGGTACGCTGTTCACCCTGACGCAGACTATGTCCAAGGATGAGAACAAGCAGTCTGATAAGTACACGGTAGACGGTAAGGTTCCGCATTACGAGCTCCGCTACTACTACAAAAACTGGCTGCACAAGCTGTTCAAGATTCGCTCCTCCTACTGGGCGTTCACCGGTACATACGATACTGTAAACAAGGAAACAAACTCCACATACAACAAGCGTACTCCCGGTACAACCAGACTTTCGACCGTCAACCTGTTTGACGGCTCTCAGCCGGTAAAAACCGATGTCAACAGCTCGTACACGCTCTGTCTCGCCAACACGGACGACGATACCAGCTACATGACCTACACCGGCAAGCACTATTACACCTACTCCGACCCGCAGGTTCTGGCGGTACTGGCTTCGCCTCCGTACTTCTCCGATCTGCTCGACCGCGATGACCTGTCTGGCAACTATGCTGAGTCCTCCACCACCTACTCGAGCATGAAGGGCACCGAGAACGGCACCAGCTCCTCCTCTACTATCTCGGTCGGCGCGTATGTCTCCTTTGAGCAGGAATTCTCGGTATTCGGCGTTAAGATCGGCAGCGTTGAGGCAGAAGCCGCCTTTACCTCCGGTTTCACCTACGAGACCGAGCACACCTCCTCGCTCGAGCAGTCCATCACCTACGAGACAACCTCCGGCGAGGACAGAGTGGCGTTCTATTCCATCCCGATGGAGATTTACGAGTATACCTCCTACATCCCGGACGGAACAGGCAAATACACTAAAGTAACCTCCACCGTTTCCATCCCGCACGAAGCCTCGATCGGTCTGATCGACCTGTCCGACTACGAAAACATTGCCGAGGATTACAGCGTTCTGCCGTCCATTTCGGGCAGCGTGCTGACGCATACGATTGGTGATCCGTCCAGCTATCCGAGCGCACCGAGTGCAGGCTCCAAGGCTTATAACGGTGATCCGGCTAAGGTTGACTTCACCGCGGCAGGCGGCGGCTCCGGCATCACGCAGGAAATCAGCTTCTCCACCTCGGACAGCAAAAACTACACCAACACCACCTCTATCGAAACCAAGGCCGGTGCAGGCGCAGGCGGCGTAACCGCAGGCGTTGTGGCAGGTTCGGAACACTCTGCCGGCAAGGTGTCTGTCAACACCGCAGGCGGCTCGTTCTCCGGTTCGCTGCAGAACATGCCGATTGAAGCACAACCGTACGGCTACGGCATGAACTGGAAAATTTTCTGCTATAACTACCGCAGCGGCAATCAGGCGTTCCCGGTTGTTACCTACGCGGTAACCGAGCCGCAGGCTCCGTCTCCGCTGCCGGAGGATTTTGAGCAGGATGTTGCGAAAACCACCGATGATTCCGTCACCCTGACGTGGACCTACGACAAGATCGTTTCCGGCTTCCAGCTGTACCGCTACTACAACTTCCCGGACGGCTCCGGCCGCAAGGAACTCGCATTTGTGCCGTTTACCGAGGGTGACCGCAACGATGACGGCACCTACACCTTCAGCTACACGGATAAGAATCTGTCTCCCTATACCGAGTATGAGTATCAGATTCAGACCCGCAACAACAACAAGGCTGAGCAGCAGCGCAACAGCATTTACAGCGAACCGCTGACCTGCCGCACCAAGGCCACAGCAGGCTATCCCAATATTTCGGTAACGATTGACGGCAAGGAAAATCAAACGGTTCTGCCGATCTATCCGGATTCTCTGGCAACCGCAACGGTTAAATATAACGGAGACAATAAAAATCCAGCTGGCGGCAAGTACAACAGCGTAAGCTATCAGTGGCAGAAGCTGAACGGCGGTTCCTGGACCAATATTGCCGGCAGCGTTTCCGATACGCTGAGCATCGAAAACGCCGGTTCTGCCGACAAGGGCACTTACCGCTGCCGATTGAATGTGCTCTACTTCGACAACACCGCCCAGAAGGAGTTCAGCATTTCCGCTTACTCGCCTGAGATTACCACACAGTACAGCAAGCGCACGCCTAAGTGTGAGCTGACGGTTACGGCGAAGAATGTACAAAAAGGCGACACTACTCAGTTTGACCGCACGCTGCATATCAATGCTAAGATGAGTTCCGCGTCTGCGTCTTCCATCCCGACCGGCACGCTCAGCTTCCTGATTCGCGGCACGGACTTCTCTACCACGGTTGCGGCTGAGATTGACAATACCGGCAACGTTACAAAGGATGTTATCGTGCCCGCAGACGGCGCCTACACGGTTACCCCGTATTATCCGGGCAGCTATGTATTCAAGGATATGAGCAACGCGGAAGGCAAGATGGTTCTCGTTGGCGAGAACGCGACCGGCTATCAACTGACGCTCACCAACGGCAAGGATAACAACAGCGTCACCCGCTTCACCTACGGCGATACGGTAACGCCGTCGCTCTCCCGCATGAGCAACGATACGAAGGGTCTGCAGAAGGTCACTAACGCAACCTTCAAGTACGCGGTTTCCGGTTCCAAGGATTCGCAGCCGCTGACAGAGAACAATAAGCTGAATGTCGGCACTTACACGCTGTATGCTTATGTAAACGGCGAAACCAATCCGGTTGCGGAAACCGAGTTTACCGTTGTTCAGCGTGCCGTTACGCTGCGCGTTGTCACTCCGTCGGACGGCGTTGCACAGGATAAGGTTGATCCTACCGACTCGAAACAGCTTTCTCTCACGGCAGACACGAAAAATATGACTGCTGAAGAGATTACCGCTCTGCACCTTGGCTATACCGCAGTCAACACCGCAGGCAACGAGGTAACGCTCGCGCCGAACATTGCACCCAGCAACTACACGGTTTCTCCGTGCAAGACTACCGCTACCAACGAAACGCTGTACAACAACTATGAATTCACCTTTATCCCCGGTGTTTACACGGTAAACGGCCTGACTTACATCCTGACCCTCAAGGCTGAGGACTTCGGCGAAGGCGCAAACAAGCACTCTGTCGGTTCTGCGTCGATCATCACCGCAGGTCTGAATGCCGGCAAGGCGGATGACGGCAGTGCAATCTCCAGCTTTACCGCAAACACCGATGTCACCCTGACGGCTGTGCCGGATGCAGGTTATGCAGTCGATTACTGGACCTATGACGGCACAGAAATCGAGAACAGCAAGGAGAAGAACTCGGTTACCATCAAGACCCTTGCAAAACCGGCATCTGTTTTGGTTTACTTCAAGACCACCAATACCAAACTGAATGCTTCCGTTCAGAATAAGCAGGGCGGTACACTCAAATGCACGGATGAAAATGGCTCCGAAAGCCTCAAGAATTTCCCGGCTTACATTGCCAGCGGTGCAAAGTTCAACTTCACCGCAACGCCGGATACCGGCTGGCACTTCAAGCAGTGGATTCTCTCGAAACGCGGTGCAAACAGCTATCCGTCCGGCGAATCGGACCCGACGAACGGCTCCAACATGCTCTCTGTTGAGGTTGGCGTGCAGGATATTGATCTGGCTGCCGTATTCGAGCGCGACAGCTACACGCTGACGCTAGAAGGTGAGCTGACCGCAAGCTATCAGACGGTTGATCCGGACGATACCTCCAAAACGCTTACCAAGTCTCTCAAGAGCGGCGAAAGCGTCACCGGTGATACGAAGATTACGGTAGCGCCCAAGGCAGGCTATGCTGCCGCCACGGGCGAGACCTATCAGGTGAACGGTACGGCTGTTGAAGCAGGAAAACTCAACGCTGACGGCAGCTATACCTTCCCCATCACTGAGAATACCAAGGTTTCGCTCAAGACCGACCGTGCCGCATTTGCGATTACCACACCGGAAATGGAGCATGGCACGATCATTGCAACCGTAAACGGCGAAGCTGTGGACGATCTGTCCAAGATTCCCGGCGGCAGCAAGGTTGAACTGCAGGCACGCGCAGACCGCGGCTGGCATTTCAAGAATTGGGTTGTAAACGGTACTGCTCAGGATGAAGCTGCGGCAAAGACCAACGGCACTTACACCATCAGCGAACTGGCCGACAATCTGTCCATCAGCGCTGCATTTGCCGAGAGCGATTCCTACACTGCCAAGGCTACCGCTGCGGCCGGCAACGGCACCGTAAAATACACGCTGTATGATATCTACGGCGTGGAAGTCGAGACCAAGGCTATGCCTGCAGAAGGCGTAACCATTTATAAGGATGAGGAAATCACCTTCCATGCAGCGCCGAAGACTGGCTATCAGGTTGAACAGTGGGAAGTAAACGGCAAAAAGACTGCCGGAAACTCCAAAACCAATCCGGAAGGCAAAATCCGTGCGGACAAGAATATTACTGCAACCGTATACTTTAAGGTTACGGCAAGCTATCAGCTTACTTTCGGCACCGTTGGTGAGAACGGTCATCTGACCGCCAAGATTGACGACACCGCGATTAACTCTCAGACCAAGCAGCCGAACAGCAGTGAAATCACCTTCACTGCAGCACCAAACACCCAAAAGATGGTCGAAAAGTGGACGGTTACCCAGGGTGACATTACCGCAGCAGAAAACGATGCTGTACAGGTTGATGGTGTAAATCTTGTCGATCCAATTTATATTCACACACTCGATGCCAACCAGACCATCCGCGTTCACTTCACCGACCTTGTGCAGTACAACGCAGCAATCACCGGCACGAACGGCACCGGCAAATTCACCTACACCACGCCGATTCAGCCGAACGACACCGGTACAGTCAACAGCGCATCCGCTCAGGTTCGCAAGAACGGCACGGTCAAGCTGACGCTCACGCCGAGCACAAACTGTGTCGGCACCGCCGAGGAAATCAAGTCCGAACTCCAGAAGGCGGCTCCGAATGCCGTTGTTTCCGTCACTGAGAAGGACAGCAGCTTTGAAGCGGTTATCCGCAACGTAACGGAAGCTCTGACGGTCAACACCGACAATCTGTTCCACAAGACCTACGCAATCACGGCCAATAAGGCTGAAAACGGCAGCGTTTCCGCTTCTGCGGCACGCGCCAAGGCTGGCGACAAGGTAACGCTCACCGCTGCACCCGCAAGCGGCTATCAGCTGAAAACCCTGACGCTGACACCGGAGACCGCACTCGACAAGACGGTTTCCGCGTCCACCCTGACCTACACCTTCACCATGCCGGCGAATGACGTTGCAGTTACCGCAGCCTTTGCCGTCAAGCCGAGCAGCGGCAGCGGCGCAGGCGGCGGCGGTGGAGCGGGCGGCGGCGGTGCTGCACCGGCTCCGTCCGACAACGGCTCGTCCTCCATCACTGCACCGGACGGCACCAAGATTCCCGCAACGGTTGCGGTAAAGAACGGCACCGCAGCGGTTTCTGCCGACAGCTCCAAGCTGACTGCGGTTTCCGGCAAGGATTCGCTGACGCTTGATCTGTCCGCAGACTCCACCGTACGCGCGGTATCGCTCACCGGCGATGTGGTAGCTGCTCTTGCCGGTGCAAAGAACGGCGCAGCGCTTATCCTGCCGAACGGCACGGTTGCACTCGACCGTGAGACGCTGACCGCACTCAGCAGCGCCGCACAGGCTGACGGTATGGCAAGTATTTCGTTCGCTTCCGCTGACAAGTCCTCCCTGACTGACGCACAGCGCAAATACCTGCCGAAGAACAGCACCATCCTGAACATTTCTGCACAGGTACAGCCGAAAAACGGCACTGCAACCCATGTTCACGCGCTGAACGGCACGGCTGCGATTTCTGTGGCATACACCCTCAAGAGCGGCGAGAACGCCGATCATCTGGTTGCATACTATCTTGCTGAGGACGGCTCGTTTGAAAAGCTGCCTGTCATTTATGATGCAGCGACCGGAAAGGCTACCTTTAAGACCACCCACTTCTCCACCTTCGTTATCACCCACGAGTACAGCAGCGACTTCTCCGATGTCAACCTGCGCAAGTGGTTCTACAACGAGGTCAACACTGCACTCGAGAACGGCTGGTTCAAGGGCCTGACCGCAACCAAGTTCGGTCCGGATGACGGCATGACCCGCGCAATGCTGGTTCAGGTGCTCTACCGCATGAGCGGCAGCAAGGCCGCTTCCACCGCACAGTTCACCGATGTGGCGGACGGCAAGTGGTACGCAGAAGCCATCGCATGGGCCTCCGAAAACGGCATTGTCAACGGCTTCACCGACGGCAGATTCCAGCCGGATACGCTGATCACCCGTCAGCAGCTGGCGGCCATCCTGTACCGCTACGATACCTATCGCGGTCATACGCCGCAGGGCAGCGCAGCACTCGATGGCTACGCAGACGCGGCTTCTGTCGAGTCGTGGGCTGCTGAAGCAATGAGCTGGGCGAACGGCAACGGTCTGGTAACCGGCGTTACCCCGACTACGCTCGTGCCGAACGGCACCGCAACCCGTGCTCAGGTAGCGGTTATCCTCAGCCGCTACACCGACCAGTAATCCCATCCGATCCATACCTCCCAACGGATATGGTATGAACAACCGCCCTGCAAGGGCAGACAATACCGACAGCGCCTGAAGACGCACACAAGCGACACCAATCGAAAAATGGTGTCGCTTGTTTTTTGCTTCTCACACGGAATACGCTCGCGCGAGAACAAATCGAACAGCCGCGGCAGAAATTCCATGCCCATATGTCAGCTTCTTTTCCGGCGTGATATACTCTGTCAATCGAATCACAAGTACTTCCAATCTCACGGCCCATTATATCGTACACCACGTTCTATATTTGCATAATACTGTGCAAATTCGACTTATTTTGATTTACAACATCTTTGAAGGGTGATATACTGAAATTACCAGATAAGATGCGCCGGATTATGCTTTGAGGAGATGCTATAATGACCATGAATGACCCGCTGCTCCGCACGGACAGCTATGCAAAAATTTTCCTGTACAACACCCATGAAACCGTCGCCTGTGTGCCGCGCCACACCATCCGCATGCGCGATAAAGTGCGCCCGGACAAGCTGCGCGAAGCCGTCGAGCAGGCACTGCTGCGCTTTCCGCACATGATGCTGACCGCCGAGCCGACCGAGACCGCGTTCCGCTACCGCCGCAACGTGCAGCCCGCCGTGGTGCTGCCGTTCGATGGCGTATCCACCCGCTACACCATCGGCTCTAAGGATACGAACGGATACTTATTTCTCGTCGGCTACCACGACAAGACCATCTATATGGAGTATCAGCACTCTATCTCGGATGGACGCGGATTCGAGGAGTTTATCCGCTGTGTACTGTTCCAGTACCTGAAAAACTGCGGTTTCCCGGTTGAGAATGACGGCTCTGTGCGCGGCATGGATACCCGCTGGTCTCCCGAGGAGAGCGCAAACGGCTACGAGCAGCTGGCAGACCGTGAATTTTCGCCGGATGGCATCTGGAAAAAGCCGGAGGCTGTTCATGCCCCCGAGGTACAGTGGGGCGCTGACGGCTCCGAGGTCGTCACCGAGGTGACGTTCCCGTTTTCGCAGCTGCACGATTACGCAAAGTCCATCGGCGTCAGTCCGCTGTCTGTACTGGCTCCGCTGATGATGAAAGCGTTTGATGATAAGTTCGGCGGAACGGACAAGCCGGTTATCGCGGAGATTCCGGTCGATCTGCGTCCGCTGCTGCCGACGCTTACCACGCGGTATTTTATTTGCTTCATCGATCTGCCGTATTTTCCGGAATACCGCGATCTGCCGAATGACGAGGTGTTCCGGCGCACGAAGGCATTTTTGAAGGATCAGATGCAGCGCGAACAGCTGCTCTATCGTGCAAAAGCCGCCGCAGACCGCTGTGAATCGCTGCATGAGGCAGATATGCCGCTCGCGGAGAAAATGCAGGCGGCGCAGAAGGTCACGACCGATTTTGTGCTCGAGGACAGCTTTCTCATTACCAATGTCGGCCGGTTCGCCCTGCCGGAAAGCTGCCGTCCGTATGTACTCGATTACGGCGCAATCCTGCCGTGCGCCGTGCAGCCGTTTGCGCTGCTGATCTCGTCGTATGGAGATAAAATGAAACTGTCCGTCGCGCAGCGCGATCACGATATGCAGGTTGTCGAGGATTTGTGCGCCGGTCTGCGGCAGCTTGGCATCCAGCCGGAGACACTCAGCTATCCGTTTGTAGTAACACGGTATAACGGACTTGAGTGCGGGATGTAAGTTCAAAACTGTAATTTCAAAAGCAAAACGCTCAGCTATCGTTTGATAGCTGAGCGTTTTGCTTTATCCAAGCCGCGCGACTGTATACCCGACATACAGACCGGCACCGGTCACAAGCGCATTCTCGTCCACATCGAAGCCGCCGTTATGGTTGGTGATCATCGTGTGCGGAAAATCCGGATTGCCGGTGCCGAGATACGCATACGCGCCCGGCTTATACAGCTCAAACTCGGCAAAATTGTCGCCGCTGAGCGACAGCTCACGGTCGGTGACAACGTGTCCTTCTCCGAGCAGCTCGTCCACGACCTGAGCAGCTTCCTCGCACACCTGCGGGTCATTGACGAGCGCAGCGGCAAAGTCCGTCCACTCGATTTCTGCCGTGCCGCCGTACAGCGCAGCGATGCTCTGCGCTGTCTCACTGACCTGTGCGCGAACGCGGTCACGGCTCTCCTGCGAAATGGTGCGCGTTGTGCCCTCCATTTCAGCAAATGCTGCCACGGCGTTGTAGGTCGTGCCCGCGTTCAGCTTACCGATGCCGATGATGACCGGCTCGGTCGGTGAAGTGCAGCGCGTAACCAGTCCCTGCACTGCCACAACAATCTGGCTGGCGATATACAGCGCATCCACGCCCAGATGCGGCGTGGAAACGTGCGTGGACCTGCCGTGCACGCGAATGCGGAAATGATCGACTGCGGCGTTGTTGATGCCCGGTTTGAGTCCTACCGTGCCTGCCTCCAAATCGTATGCCGTGTGCAGACCGAACACGCGCTCGGCACCCTCCAGCACACCGGCTGCGACAAACGGCTTTGCGCCTTTTCCGATTTCCTCTCCCGGCTGAAACACAAGACGGACTTTTCCGCTGAACGCGTCTCTGTTCTCCGACAGGATTTTCGCGGCACCCAGAAGGCAGGCAGCGTGCGCATCATGACCGCAGGCGTGCATGACGCCTGCATTCTCCGAGCGATAGACGCACTCGTGCGTCTCCTCAATGGGCAGCGCGTCGATATCCGCACGCAGAACCAGCACTTTTCCGTTGTCCTTTGCGCCCTTTAGCGTGCCGAGCACGCCGGTCTCGCCTACGCGCGTGTGCGGAATGCCGAACTTGTCCAGTTCCTCCTCAATGCGCTGTGCCGTGCGGAATTCCTGCAGGCTCAGCTCCGGGTGCCGGTGAAATTCCCGACGGATGGATACGATGTAGTCCTTCGTTTCCGCTGCGGCTTTCTTTACATCCATGACGGCTTTTCCTCCTGTTTATCGGTGTTTCGGTTTGATTTTATCACGCAGACCTTCCAGACGGTTGAGTGCATCGAGCAGCGTCTCGTCCTTCTTGGCAAAATGCAGGCGAATCAGGTTGTTGACCGGCTCACGGAAGAAGCTCGAGCCGGGAACCGCGCCTACACCGACATAATGCGCCAGATCCTCACAGAACGCAAGATCGCTCTCGTAGCCGAACTCGGAAATGTCGAGCAGAACATAGTACGCGCCCTGCGGGTCGGTATGGGCAATCTTCAAATTGTCCAGACCCTTGAGGAACAGCTCCTTTTTTTGTGTGTACTTGGCCTGCAAGTCGTCGTAGTAGTCCTGGCCCATCTTGAGACCGGTAACAACAGCCTCCTGCAAGGGTGCTGCTGCGCCGACGGTCAGGAAATCATGCACCTTTTTCGCGCGGTCGATGATCTCCGGCGGAGCGATGATATAGCCCAGTCTCCAGCCGGTGACGGAATACGTCTTGGAGAGCGACGAGCACGACAGCGTGCGCTCCCACATGCCCGGCAGGGTGGCAAAATAAGTGTGCTTGTTGGGTGCGAATACGATATGCTCATACACCTCATCGGTGATAACATAGGTGTCGTATTTCTCTGCGAGAGACGCGATAATCTCCAGTTCGGCACGGGTGAACACCTTGCCGCACGGATTGGACGGGTTGCACAGAATGATGGCCTTCGGGTGCTGACGGAACGCGTCCTCGAGCACATTTGCGTCAAAGTGGAAATCCGGCGGCACGAGCGGCACATAAATCGGCTCTGCGCCGGACAGAATGGTGTCCGCGCCGTAATTCTCGTAGAACGGGGAGAAAATGATGACTTTATCGCCCGGATTGGTGACCGTCATCATCGCGGCCATCATAGCCTCCGTGCTGCCGCAGGTCGCAACGATCTCGGTGTTCGGGTCGATCCTGCGGCCCATGAAATAGGTCTGCTTAGCGGCCAGCGCCTCACGGAAGTTCTGCGAACCCCAGGTAATGGAATACTGGTGGTAATCCTCGTAGGCCACCTGCGCCAGACGGTCGAGCAGCTCCTTCGGCGGCTCAAAGTCCGGGAAGCCCTGCGACAGGTTAACCGCGTCATACTGCATGGAAACGCGCGTCATGCGGCGGATAACCGAGTCGGTAAAGCCGGCGGTGCGTTCTGATAAGCTCTGCATGGTTATTTTCCTCCCACAATATAAGATTTCTGATCGTTCAGTATATGTTTCGGGTCGAGCGCGGCCTTGATGGTGTTCATCACGGCAAGATTCTCCTGCGCGGTCTCCCGCAGGAAGTACGACCGCTTGGAAATGCCGATGCCGTGCTCACCCGATGCTACGCCGCCGTAGGAATACGCCTTCGCGTATGCCTGCTCCATGTTGTCGTGCAGTTCACGCTCCCAGGTCTGCTGGTCGCGGCCGTCACGCACCACGCACAGATGCACGTTGCCGTCACCCGCATGACCGAACGCGATCATGCGCATACCCGAGGATGCTTCCAGCTCGTTGATATAGCGAACGAAATCCGCCGTGTGGCTGATGGGCACGACAATATCCACCGGCTCCTGCTCGGACACGGCCTCGACCGCCATGACGAGCGCACCGCGCACCTTCCAGATGTCCGCCGCCTGCTCGGCACT
The DNA here is from genome assembly GCF_027665985.1 of Butyricicoccus sp. AM78-15b2TA. NCBI lineage: Bacteria > Bacillati > Bacillota > Clostridia > Eubacteriales > Butyricicoccaceae > Butyricicoccus > Butyricicoccus sp. AM78-15b2TA. Next base: position 41,775 of record NZ_JAQEHY010000009.1, on the reverse strand, counting down.
GCGGAGCACGATATAGTCGATGGCGCCGTTGTCGAGCGCAAGGCGGCGCACGCGCTCGATATTCGCGTTGACCTCGCTCTCGTGGCCGTCAAACGTCAGCAGAATGTACGAACCGGCATCCGGACGCGGATATTTCACGCCGGAAAAGCTCTCACCGAGGGCTACGACCTTGCGTTCCATGAACTCGACTGCGGTCGGGTTGGCGTTCGCCTGCAGGATAGTCAGCACGCTGCGGATACCCGTGCCGAGGTCAGCAAACGGAACGAGCACGCTCACCGTGGTCTCCGGCTTGGGAAGAAGGCGCAGCAGGCACTTGGTGATGACCGCCAGCGTACCCTCCGAGCCGATGAGCAGGTGCTTGAGCGACAGTCCGCTCGCGTCCTTCACCTGCTTGCCGCCGACTTTCAGCACTGTGCCGTCCGCAAGAACGACCTCCAGCCCGCGCACATAATCGCGTGTTACGCCGTACTTGACCGCACGCATACCGCCCGCATTGGTGCTGATGTTGCCGCCGATGCTCGACGCCTTTTCACCCGGGTCGGGCGGATAAAACAGGCCGCGTTCCTCGACGTAAGCCTGCAGATCCTTGAGCAGCATACCCGGCTCGACGGTGATGGTCATGGTGTCGCGGTCCAGCTCGAGCACGCGGTTCATTTGGGATACATCCAGAATGATACCACCGAACAGCGGAATTGTCGAGCCTACTAGATTGGTGCCCGCGCCGCGCGGCGTGACCGGTATGGCGTTTTCGTTGGCGTACCGAAGCACGCCGCTGACCTCCTCGGTCGAGCGCGCGAACACGAGCGCGTCTGCCGTGCCGGTGCGGCGGCCGAGCGCATCGCTCAGGTATTCCGCCGGAATATTTTCCTCGAAAAGCAGGCGTTCGCTGTCCGGAATGATCTCCTGCAGCGCCTGTTTGTTGATCTGCATTACTGTTTCCTCCCTGCCGAAAATGCCGCCGGTTGTTTCCGGCGGCATTAGGAATAATTATGAATTACTTGCCTGCCAGCAGATCCTGATCCCAGCCTGCCTTGATGAAATAGCCGCCGAACTGGTCGTTGAATACTGCCTCGGTTTCGTCGGACTGGAATGCTGCAACAACCTTCTTGTAGGTTTCCAGCTTGTCTGCATCCTCGAGGTCAGCGGAACGTGCTGCGATCAGGTTCCAGTACTCCTCGATGTCCAGCTGATCATCCTTGTAGATGGCGTCCTCGGTCTTAAGGCCGAAATCCAGTGCGTAGTTGCCGTTTACGACAGCTGCGGTAACGTCAGCCAGCGTGGACGGGATAACGTTTGCCTTCAGCTCCTCGATGGTGATCTTGGTGTTGTAGGTCTCGATGTCGTCGATGGTCGGGTTGAAGTCTGCGCTGTCCTTCAGCTTGATCAGGCCAGCTGCTTCCAGAACCTTGAGGGCGCGGCCGCCGTTGGTTACATCGTCCGGAATGGCTACGGTGTCGCCGTCCTTGAGCTCATCAACCGACTTAACCTTGTCCGAGTACAGGTTCAGCGGAATGATAAAGGTGTTGCCGATGTTCTCGATCTCATAGCCGTAGTTGTCGATCTCGCTCTGCAGGTAAATGCGGTGCTGGAAAGCGTTCAGATCGATCTCGCCGTTCGCAAGTGCGTTGTTCGGGGTAACGTAGTCCGAAAACTGTACGAACTCAAGGTCGATACCCTCGTCAGCCAGCTTTTCCTTGGCCGGAGTCCACAGATCCTCATAGATGCTGCCGACTACGCCGAGCTTTACGGTTACGACATCACCGGAATTGCTGTCGGATGCCTGTGCGTCATCGGAAGCTGCGCTGCTCGATCCGCCGCAGGCGGTCAGAGACAGGGCGAGGGTTGCTGCGGACAGGGACAGTGCGATGATTCTTTTAAGCTTCATTGGGATTACCTCCGTTTATGATGTGAACTTTTTAATTAACTGATGTTAGAGAGTGAGCGCCAGCTGATAATTCTCGCTCATGGTCTTGCAGGATGCGTTGAACTTCTCCTGCTCCTCCGGGGTGAGGTGCAGCTCAATGATCTCTGCGATGCCGTCGCGACCCACGATAGCGGGTACGCTGGCGTACACATCGTGCTGACCGTATTTGCCGTCCAACAGAACAGAAACCGAAAGAACGCGGTTCTCGTTGTAGAAAATGGCGCGAACGACTTCTGCGGCGGAAGCGCCGATGCCGAACTCCGTACACTGCTTGCCGCGCAGGATGGTCCAGCCGCCTTCACGGCCTGCGTCAGCAAGAGCATCCAGGTCGAGTTTGCCGAAGGTGTCCGGATACTCCTCGCGCCACTGTGAAAGCGGCTTGCCCGCGATGGTGACAGCCGACCATGCGACCATCTGGCTTTCGCCGTGCTCACCGAGCGCGTAAGCGGTGATGGATTTCTGGTCAATGCCGATCTCCTGCGCGATCGCGCGGCGCAGTCTTGCGGAGTCCAGCGTAGTGCTGGTGGAGAAGATGCGCTCCGGCGCCCAGTTCAGCGCGTGCTGGATGTAATGCGTGATAACGTCCGCCGGATTGGAGATATTGACGATAATGCCGTCAAAACCGGATTCCTTGATAGATTTTGTTACATCCTTCAAAATGGCGATGGTCTGACCCAGTGTATCCATACGGGTCTGATTGCCGGTCGGCAGCGGACCCGCCGCAATGATCATGATCTGCGCGTCCTTCGCGTCGCTGTAGTCACCCGCAGTGACCTTGGTGCGGACCGGAAGGTAATTGGTCGCGTCGGTCAGGTCGAGCGCCTGTGCGACTGCCTTTGCGCGGTCGGAGTCGATATAGACGATCTCGTCTGCCAGACTCTGCGAAATCAGTGCGTAGCCGACATGGGAGCCGACATGTCCTGCACCGACGATAACAACTTTACGATTGGAAATACTCATGTCAGACACTCCTTAATGCGTGTTCTTCTTGACGACCTTGCCGCCAACGAACTCCATAATGCAAACGATGATGACGAGGACCAGCACAGTGACGTTGGTAACGTCTAGCATATTGCGGTCGTGGCCGTAACGGATGGCGAAGTCGCCCAGACCGCCGGCACCGACGACACCGGCCATTGCGGTCAGGTTCAGCAGGCTGATCGCCGTGATGGTTGTGCCGCGCGCGATGGCAGCAACGCTTTCCTTCAGGTAAACGCGGAAAATGATTTCCATCGGTGTGGAGCCCATCGAGAGCGCCGCTTCGATCAGACCCGGATCAAGTTCTGCGAGTGCGCTTTCCACCTGACGGGTGAAGAACGGCACCGCACCGAATACCAACGGAACGATTGCACCCCGAACATAGATTGCCGTACCCATAATTGCACGGGAGACCGGCATTACCCACGTCAGCAGGATGATGAACGGGATGGAACGGAACAGGCTGACCAGCTTGTCCAGAATCTGATAGACGACCTTGTTCTCCAGAATGCCGCCCGGCTTGGTGACCGTGATCAGCACGCCCAGTGCCAGCCCGAGCACGAACGAGATTGCCCCCGACCAGACCACCATGAGCAGCGTGTCGCCGATGGCTGCATAGAAGTCCGGCAGCTTTGCCATCACGTTCGGAATGATGTTATTCAGAAACTCTTGCATCCTTGATGACCTCCACTCCTACGTTTTTCTCACTGAGATAGGCGATTGCCTGTGTGATTTGATCGCGGCCGCCGCTGATGATGGCTACCGTGCCGCCAATCGGTGCATTCTGCACGATGGCAATATCGGAAAAGATGATGTTGAGCACAATGTCGAACTTGCGCGATACCGTCGAGATGAGCGGCTCGGATACGTTGCGCTGAATGTAGCTCAGGCGCACGATCAGTTCACCCGGATTCAGCTTGACGACCGGCGAATCCTCCGCGATGAGTTCTTCGATCTTGCGAAGATTGGAGGTCGTGTGGATGAAGTTCTTGGTGATGTCCTCTCTCGGGTTGGCGAAAATGTTGAATACCTCGCCGGACTCGACCACCTTGCCGCGCTCCATAACGGCTACGCGGTGGCAGATCTCCTTGACGACCGCCATTTCATGGGTGATGATAACGACCGTGATGCCGAGGGTTTCGTTCAGGTGCTTGAGCAGCTGCAGAATCGCCTTGGTGGTCTGCGGATCGAGTGCCGAGGTAGCCTCATCGCAGAGCAGCACATTCGGGTCGTTTGCCAGTGCGCGAGCGATTGCTACACGCTGTTTCTGACCGCCGGACAGCTGCTTGGGATACGCCTCCGCCTTATCACCGATGCCGACCAGATCAAGCAACCGCTGTACTTTTTCCTCGATCTGCTGTTTGGAAAGGCCGCTGCCGCGCAGCGGATACGCTACGTTGCCGGCTACGGTGCGCGAGGGCATCAGGTTGAAGTGCTGAAAGATCATGCCAATCTTCTTGCGGGCCTGCCGCAGCTCCTTTGCCGAGAGCGACAGCATATCCTGACCATCTACGATCACCTTGCCGGAGGTCGGCCGCTCGAGCAGATTGATGCAGCGCACCAACGTCGATTTACCCGCACCGGAAAAGCCGATCATACCGAAAATTTCGCCCTTGTCAATCGTCAGCGAAACATCCTGCACCGCATGAACGGTTCGCTTGCCGCTCACAAACTCCTTCGAGATATGTGACAATTTTATCAAGAAAATTCCTCCTTATTCCTCTTAAATGCGCAAAAAAAGCGGGAAGCTCGCAGCTCCCCGCTTCAGAAAATGCAATGAATCCGCAAGAACGCGCAGCGTCAGGCAAGACGATTCAAAGTAATTTCGTATTCTGTCGGTCAGGCAGCATCTGAGCATAATACAGCATGTTCATACACATTCGACCCGACATTCGTGCGTTTACGATGAACATTTTGCTCGCTCCTTTCCGATCCCCTACTGGATTTGTTGGTTATAGAATAGCACAGTCAATCCCCAGTGTCAACCTCGGAATTATGGGAATTTCGTTTTCTGGCGGTTTTGCCAGTTTTGTATAAATTCATCCAGCAAAATCTATGGGATTTGACTGATATTTTCAGCAGTTTGCTGTAATTCAAGACGGTCTTCTTAGCAGGCATATTGGGTGTTGTACTTTTTATCGGACTTTAACTGTTATATACTGTATATAACAATTCAATAGAAGGTGATCGCTATGGATAAAAAATTCTATGCACACACCCGTCCGATCAATGAAAACGGCGTTGAACGTACAGAATATCAGCTTCTCTCCGATCACGAGCGCGGTGTCGGCACGCTCTGCGGGCAGTTTGCCGAAGCATTCGGTGCACAAGCTGAAGGTCACGAGGCCGGTGTTCACCACGATGACGGCAAAGCAACTGCCGCATTTAAGCATCGTCTTCTGGATAATGGTCCAAAGGTCGATCATGCAACCGCCGGTGCACGAAACATCATGTTGTCAAACAATCTGCTCTTAGCCGCTTGTGTCATGGGGCATCACAGCGGTTTGCCGGATTTAGGCAGCACAAATGACCCGGAAGGCACGCCCACCTTCACCGGCAGAATAAAAAAGTGGGGCACTCCCGCTATTCCGCCGCTCGATCCGGGTTACCCCATTCCGCCGGTACGCCTGCCGCAGCGTCCGGTCACCAAGCCGTCGCTTTCCGAGTCATTCCGCACGCGCATGCTGTACTCCTGTCTGGTGGACGCGGATTATCTGGATACCGAGCGATTCATGAAAGGCGATATGCCGCGCGGCATCGGAGATTCGCTCGAAACCCTGCTCATCCGCTTACAGGCCAAGCTAAACGAATGGGACAACCCGACTTCCGCGCTGAACAAGCTCCGTCAGCAGATCTTGCAGGCGTGCGTTTCCGCCGCAGCCAATCCCAAGGGCATTTACACGCTTACGGTTCCGACCGGCGGCGGTAAAACGACCAGTTCTCTCGCATTTGCGCTGCATCACGCCGTTGAGCACGGTATGAAACGTGTGATTTATGTTGTACCGTACACCTCCATCATCGAGCAGAATGCCGATGTTTTCCGCGGTATTTTAGGCGATGAGAACGTACTCGAGCATCACTCCGGTGTACAGTTCGAGAACGATGAGGAAAACGGCAATCCCGATCCCAAGGCACTGGCCGCCGAAAACTGGGACAGCCCGCTCGTTATCACAACCGCCGTTCAGTTTTTCGAGTCGATGTACGCTAACCGTTCCTCACAGTGCCGCAAGCTGCACAATCTGGCGAACAGCGTGATTATTTTCGATGAGGCGCAAATGCTTCCGCTGTGCCACCTGATGCCGTGCGTTGCAGCCATCGGCGCTCTGGTAGAGCAGTTCGGCGCAACTGCCGTGCTGTGTACGGCTACCCAGCCGGTACTCGGCGATTTGATTCAGCGATTCGCACCGTCGCATGCGGTTTCCGAGATTTGCCCGGAGATTCCGTTCTATTTTGACAAATTCCGCCGTGTAACGTTCCGGCAAGTCGGTGTCCTCGAGGATGACGCACTCGCCGAATTACTGTGCGCACATGAGCAGGTCCTCTGCATCGTCAATTCCCGCAAAGCGGCGCAGTCCATTTTCTCGAAATTGCCGGAGGAAGGCAGTTTCCATCTGTCCACATTGATGGTTCCGGCACACCGCCGTACGGTGCTCGAGCAAATCCGACGCCGACTAAATGACGGTTTGCCCTGCCGTGTCGTATCGACTTCTCTTGTTGAAGCCGGTGTTGACATAGATTTCCCCGCCGTTTACCGCGAACTGGCGGGTCTGGATTCCATTCTGCAGGCCGCCGGACGCTGCAACCGCGAGGGCAAGCGTGCCGCAGAGGACAGCATTGTTACTATTTTCCGCCGCACGGAGAAGGCTCCGCCGCTGTTTGGACAAGCCATCGGCGCGACAAATATTGCGCTGGATAACAATGCCGATCCCGCTTCTCCGCAGACAATGGAAAACTATTTCCGCGAACTGCGCAAGCTGAACGGTTCCGCGATTGATAAAATCGGCGTGATCGACGCGTTTGAGCGTGGACGCGGCGGCTCTCTGTATCCGTTCCGCACGATTGCCGAGAATTTTCGCATGATCGACAACGACACACGCACAGTTTATATTCCGTGGAAGGACGGTTCTGAACTCATCGAGCGGCTTTGCGATGGTGCGTGCTCTAAAAAACTGTATCGGCAGCTTGGGCAGTACGCCGTGCAGGTGTATGATGCGCATTTTCAGGCACTGTACGACGCCGGTGCGCTTCAAACCGCCGATGAAACCAATGGTCTGGACGACCGCAGTGCTATTCTGTGCGATCTGTCACTGTATGATGAGAAAACCGGTCTGTCGCTCAAGGCAGACAGCGGTCAGGCGTTTTTCGGGTGAAAGAAAAACGAGAGAATGCAATTACATTCTCTCGTTCTTCTACTGAAAACATTTTTCATATTTCAATCCACGCTGTTCGCAGCGACAATAATATTATTATAACTTTTTCCATGAATAATAGAAATACATACAACCTCTATATGTATTAATTTATATACATGCATAAATCTTCCCTCTTAAATTTATGCATATTGCAGAATACATTTTTCATGAAATTAGTTGTTCTTGTTTTATTTTAGTGCTATGATATAAACATGGATAAGGAAGTTTGCTTCCCTGTCTATTCAATAAATTACACCGAAGCCCTGTCACATATCCCACTCTCTGTTGATGCCAAGGAATATCTGGCAAGGCTTCGTAAAGGAGGGAATTACCAATGTCAATTCAAGTTGAAGTAAGCGGTCCATACGCTCTATTCAGCAGACCCGAAATGAAGACCGAACGCGTCAGCTATGACTGCATGACACCCTCGGCGGCACGAGGGTTGCTGGAAAGTATTTACTGGCACCCCGGTCTGCGCTGGATCATCGACCGCATTCATGTCTGTGCGCCGATTCACTTCACCAACATCCGCCGAAATGAGGTGAAGGACACCATCAACGCACGTTCGGTCAAGGCGTGGATTGCAAAAACCAAGGGTGAGCTGTACCTTGCTGCATCGGAAAGCATTCAGCAGCGTGCCGCAATGGTACTGCGTGATGTCCACTATGTCATCGAAGCGCACTTTGAAATGACCGACAAGGCTGCGCCGACCGACAATCCCGGCAAGTTTCAGGACATTATGAAACGCCGTCTGCGCCGCGGACAGTGCTACAGCATGCCCTACTTCGGCACACGGGAATTTCCGGTAAAGTTTGGGCTTTGTGAACAACTTCCGCCTTGTCCGGAGAAGCTGCTCGGTGAGCACGATCTCGGCTGGATGCTGCTCGACATGGATTACAGCGATCCCGCCAATATCACACCGATGTTCTTCCGCGCCAAGCTGATAGACGGTGTCATGGAGGTTCCCCCGATTCACAGTGCGGAGGTGGTCAAATGATTTTGCAGGCGCTGACGCAATATTATGATGCCCTCAATGCCCGCGGTGAAATTGATGCGCCCGGCTGGGGCAGACCGAAAATCAGTTATGCGCTCCAGCTGCGGGAAAACGGTGAACTCGCCCAGGTTATTCCGCTGCTGCACGAAGCAGAGGCAGGCAAAAAGAAAGTGCTCCGACCGCGTGAGGATATTCATCTGCCGGCGGCAGTCAAGCGTTCTTCCGGTGTCACGTCCAACTTTATGTGGGATAATTCGGCATATCTGCTTGGCATAGACGCAAAAGGCAAACCGGAGCGCAGTCTGCAATGCTTTCACGCCGCCGCCGAGCTGCACCGCAAGCTGTTAGACAATGTGGACTCTCCTGCCGCACACGCAATTCTCTCCTTCTTTGATACATGGCAGCCTGCCGAAGCTACACAGCCCCCTGCTCTTGTCGATGATTACGACAAAATCATTGCCGGTGCCAATCTGGTATTTTATGTGAACGGACAATATCCGGCAGATGATCCAGCCATCTGCGCTGCATGGCAGGCACATTACGACGGTGACTCCGATGCACCCAAACAGCAATGTCTTGTCACCGGCGAACTGGATGAGATTGCCGCCGTTCATCCCGCCATCAAGGGTGTGCGTGATGCGCAGTCCAGCGGCGCCGCACTTGTATCGTTCAACGCACCCGCCTTCTGTTCCTACGGTCACGAGCAGAACTACAATGCACCTGTTGGTAAGCACGCTGCATTTGCTTATACGACGGCGCTCAATCACCTGCTGGCTGACCGCGAGCATACGCAGTACATCGGCGACACCACCGTCGTTTGCTGGGCGGAGACTGCAGAACCGCAGTATACTGATTTTTTCAGCTGCCTTATGGGCAATAACACGCAAAGCTGGTCGGATAATGACTTATCCGCTGCGCTCAAACACCTTGCAGACAGCGAACCGTGTCAGGAATTAAATCTTGATCCTGAACGTGCGTTCTACATTCTCGGTCTGGCACCGAATGCCGCGCGTCTGAGTGTGCGATTCTTCTATAAAAACACGTTTGGTGAATTGATGAAGAACGTCAACGCGCACTATGAACATCTGAAAATCAAGCGTCCGGCAAAGGCGCCGACCGGATTCCTGCCGCTGTGGCAGCTGCTTGCCGAAACCGTCAACCAGAGTGCCCGCGACAAAAAGCCGAGTCCGGTTATGGCCGGTGCGACTGCCCGTGCTGTCTGGAACAACGACCGTTATCCGGCGGCACTGCTGAATGGTGTTATGCTCCGTATCCGCGCAGATTCTGAGGTAAACTGGCGGCGTGCCGCAATTTTGAAGGCGTATCTGCTGAAAAACTGCGAAAATCAGTCTAACTATTCTATTCTAAAAGAGGTGGCATATATGCACTTGAACGAAGACTGCACCTACCAGCCCTACATTCTGGGACAGTTATTTTATGTCCTCGAGCAGATTCAGCTTGCATCTGTAGATTATCAGATCAACCGCAGTATTAAGGACAGCTATTTTCGTGCGGCTGGCTCCACTCCTAAAACTGCATTTAATAAAATTATTCCGCTTAGTGAGTACCATATAAAAAAACTGATGCGCAATAAGCACAATTATGCCGTTAAATTGCAGAACGAAAAGGAACATCTGCTCTCTCTGCTGACCGAGACGCTTCCTTCTCGCTATAACCCCGAAGAAACCACCTGTTTTTATCTTGGATACTACCATCGCAAAGTAAAGGAGGACAAGTAAATGGAACCCATCAAAAACCGCTATGAATTTGTAATCTTTTTCGACGTGGAAAACGGCAATCCGAACGGCGATCCGGATGCGGGCAACATGCCGCGTATCGACCCGGAAACCGGCTACGGTCTGGTGACCGATGTGTGCCTCAAGCGCAAAATCCGCAACTATGTGGAAATGGCCAAGGAAGGCGAATCCGGCTACCGCATTTACATCAAGGACGGTGTACCGCTCAACCGCAGCGATGCAGAAGCCTGCGCTTATGTCGGTATAGCGCCGGACAAGCTCAAGGATGCAAAGAAGAAGGACGACCAGCTGGACAGCAAGCTGCGCGACTTTATGTGCCAGAATTTCTACGATATTCGCACATTCGGTGCGGTTATGACCACCTTTGTCAAGGGTGCACTCAACTGTGGACAGGTGCGCGGTCCGGTGCAGCTTGGCTTTGCCCGCAGTGTGGATCCTATTGTTCCGCAGGAAGTCACGATCACCCGTGTTGCCATCACCACCGAGGCTGACGCGGAGAAAAAGGACACCGAAATGGGCCGCAAGTACATCGTGCCTTACGGTCTGTACCGTGCGGAAGGCTATGTTTCCGCTAACCTCGCCCGCAAGACGACCGGATTCTCTGAGGATGACCTTGAACTGCTGTGGACGGCAATCATCAACATGTTCGAGAACGACCATTCGGCTGCTCGCGGCAAGATGGCTGTACGCCAGCTGATTGTGTTCAAGCATGATTCCGAGCTTGGCAACGCACCCTCGCACAAGCTGTTTGATCTGGTTCATGCCGAGCACAACGAAGGCGTGATTGCGCCGCGTGCGTACACGGACTACACCATCACGGTTGACGAAGCCAACCTGCCGGCCGGCGTGACCTGCAAGGTACTGGGGTAATCTACGCCGAGGAGGACTTCCTCCAGCTCTCCGGTTTGCAGCATTTCGCATTCTGCCGTCGGCAATGGGCGCTCATCCATGTAGAGCATCAGTGGGCGGAGAATTACCGCACGGTGGACGGCTCGATTCTGCACGAGAAAGCGCTCGGCGGCGGCACGGAAAGCCGCGGCGACCTGCTGATTGTTCGTGCCATGCGTATCCATTCTGCGGTGCTCGGTGTGTCCGGTGAATGCGATGTGGTGGAATTTCATCGCTCGGAAAACGGCGTTACCCTGCAGGGACGAGACGGACTGTGGTCGCCGTTTCCAATCGAATACAAGCGCGGCAAGCCCAAGCCGCACGGCGCGGACGAGCTGCAGCTGTGCGGTCAGGCGATGTGTCTTGAGGAAATGCTGTGCTGTCAGATTTCCGACGGTGCGCTGTTCTACGGTGAGCCGCGCCGACAGACGCCTGTCGAATTTACAGACGAACTGCGTCAGCGTGTGCGCGACAGCCTTGCCGAAATGCATGACTATCTGCGGCGCGGCTGCACGCCTAAGGTAAAACCGCAGAAAGGCTGCTCGGCCTGCTCGCTCAAGGAATTGTGTTTGCCCGAGCTGATGAAGGCGAAACCTGTCTCCGGCGCTCATGGGCGCGTGCGCAATCGTCAATCGGTCGCTCCCTTCGCGGGAGCGTGGATTGAAATTTAACTGACATTTGCGAGTTATCCCAGTAATAGGTCGCTCCCTTCGCGGGAGCGTGGATTAAAATGGTATCGTTTTTGATGTATGTGGCGATCTGCTTAAGTCGCTCCCTTCACGGGAGCGTGGATTGAAATACGCGGAAGGTACGCTCCTGCGTGTCGCGGATATGTCGCTCCCTTCACGGGAGCGTGGATTGAAATGGATGCAGCAGCGTAACACTCAGCGCGCCGCGTGGTCGCTCCCTTCGCGGGAGCATGGATTGAAATGCGAATTTCAGCCGTGTTGATCTGGCGCTTGACGGTCGCTCCCTTCGCGGGAGCGTGGATTGAAATTGATGATGCTCTCGGAACGTCTGCCGATGCCCCGCCGTCGCTCCCTTCGCGGGAGCGTGGATTGAAATAACGACAATTTCCAGAATTACAAGCGGTACGGCATCGTCGCTCCCTTCGCGGGAGCGTGGATTGAAATATGCCCGCAACGGCATTAAACTACGGAAATTGGGTCGCTCCCTTCGCGGGAGCGTGGATTGAAATAAGCGCGCGGCGGTCCTCTGGGGCATTGGACGAGTCGCTCCCTTCGCGGGAGCGTGGATTGAAATTTGATGAGCAGACCGGGTTTCTTGGTGTTCTCGATGTCGCTCTCTTCGCGGGGAGCGCGGATTGAAATTTAATATGCAGCAGTATGTCCGCAGATACGCCTTGCGTCGCTCCCTTCGCGGAGCGACACAGATAGCCGCATCGCCTCCCTCCCGTCCAGCATCGCCAGTCTCCATCCCTTCACGATCTTTCCCCAACCCGACCAAAATATTTGCACATGTCATGACACATGTGCTATAATAACTCCAATACCGCTATTGACAGCGCCGCACAGATTGCTGCGGCGTTTTGCCGGGAAGGAGAAAAATCAAATGAAAGCATACTTTGACAGCATTGAAAAGGAGGTTCCGGAGCAATTACAGCAGGTTTTCCTTAATCGCCGCGATACGGCTGTCATTACGATTGACATGCACGATGGACACCTGTCAACCGACCCGGACTGTCCATGTCCATCTCCGCGAGGACGCGAGATCATCGAACCGCTCAATCATTTCATGAACGAAGCACGCGCGCTCGGTCTGCCGATCATCCATGTCCGCTCAACGCTGCGTAAGGGCGGCGCAGACGAAAAACTGTTTCCGTCTGCGTGGCGCATGGTGTTTCCGGTTACGGTCGGTGAGATTCCCAACATCGCAGAGCACGCCATCGAAGGCACACGCTGGAACAGAATGTCCATCGACGTACACGACGAGGACTACATGGTGACGACCAAAAAGCGCCTGAGCGCGTTCTATCCGACCGATCTGGAGCTGCTGCTGCGCAACCTCGGCATCCGCCGCGTGGTGCTCACCGGCTGCATGACCGACTGCTGCGTTATCAACACCGCCTTCGATGCCGCAAACCGCGATTTCCGCGTCGTCGTGCCGCGCGACCTGACCCGCGGCTCCGAGCACCTCGAAGAGCCTGCGCTGCGCATGATCTCGCTGCATCTGGGACTGGTCGTAGATTCGGATGCGCTGCTGGATGAATGGCGCTCTCAGGACTAAATGCATACCTGAAATTACATATAAACAAGAAAACAAGGTGACACAAAATGAAAATCGGCAGAACAGAAAAAATCTGGCTGGCGTCTGTGCTGTTCTTCTGGGTATTCTATAATTTCCCGGGATTCCCACCCTACGGCAGCGAGACCGCCTGCATCATACACGGTCTGATCAGCTTTGTCGGCACGGTGCTGTCCGTGTATATCGGCTGCAAGCTGACCGAAAAGGAGTATCCTCTGATTGAGGACGAGGAACAGGGCGAAACAGCAGAGAATATGACGCCTGCCGCTTCCGAAACGCAAAAAGAATCGGACAAATAAAGGATAACAGAGAAAATGACAACACAGGGTTTACTTTCAGGCAAAACGGTATGGATCGTTTTTGCGGCATATTTTCTATTTTTAATCGCCATCGCGCGCTACACCACATGGAAGGAAAAACGTGACGCCGGCAAGGTCGATCTGCAGGGCGGCCGGTTCAAGTGGCCGGTCATGGTCATGACCTATATCGCCTCCTGCATGAGCGTCTGGGTATTTTTCGCAGGCCCGGGCGCATATTACCGCTACGGACTGGGCTACTTCTTCTCGGAGATGTGCATCTACTCCATGTTCCCGATCATCTGCTACTTTACAATGACCAAGGTATGGCTGGTCAACCAGCAGAAGCACTTCACCACTCCGGCAGATTTCTTCTTCTGCCGCTACAAGTCCAAGGCGCTGACCGTTATCATCGACATTGTTTACATTATCTGCGCCGTGCCGTTTATCTCGGCGGTACTGGTAGCCGGCGGACGCGCGGCTGAGGTAGCCACCGGCGGCGCGGTATCCTCGCAGACGTTTACGCTCATTTGCGGCATTATCATGACGGTATTCGTCATGCTCGGCGGTGTAAAATCCACCGCCCTGGCGGATGCTGTACAGGGCTGGTTCTTCATTCTGGCGTTGTGGGCAATTATTTTCGTAACGCTCAAGATTGTGTTCAACGGCTCCATCATCGAGGCGTTCCAGACCGTCCGTGTGCAGACGCCGGACTGGTTCTCCTACCCTGGTCCGATCGGTATCTGCACCTATCCGTCGCGCGTCAGCTATCCGCTTGCGTGCGCGTTCGGCTACACGCTGCTGCTGCCGCAGGTCTTTGTGCGCTCGGGTTATTACAGCGCGGGTCTGAAGGACCAGCGTCAGATGGCTTTCCTTGCACCGTTCCTGCAGATCATTGTCTGGGGCGGCACAATGCTCATCGGTCTGGTAGCACTGGCTGCCATGCCGAATCTGACCAGCTCGGAGACCGAACTGGTTATCCCGTATATGTGCAACATCATCGCGGGCACGCACGGTCTGCTCGCGCAGATTTTGATGATCGTGTTCCTCATCGGCGTACTGGCGGTCGGTCTGTCCACCGCAAATGCGCTGCTGATGGTCATGTCCTCTATCATCTACAAGGATCTGCTCGTCGGCATCGGCCACTGCAGGTTCAAGGCCTCCGAGACCTCGGTTATCCGCGTGGTGATTCTGCTGTTCGGTACTGTAACAGTCGCCGTATCGCTCATGCACTGGGAATACGTCTACAATCTGATGATTTTCGCAGACTCCCTGGTCGAATCGCTGTTCCCGGCACTGGTATTCGGCATTTATTGCAAGTGGGCAACCCGAAAAGCCGCTATCACCTCGATTTCGGTCGGTGCGATCATCATCTGCCTGACCTTCTTCGTCTGGGATCTCGGCTATGTGTGGTACGGCACGATCGGTCTGGCGACCGCGTTCGTGCTGATGTATGTGGTCTCTAAGCTGACAAAGGATGACCCGAAGGACAGCGAGGACTTTTACGAAGCGCTTGACTCCGGTCACAGACGCTTCATGCGCATCAAAGCAAAAATCAAGTAACGGCAGGAGGGCGAAATCCCATGCTACGATTTACGCTCAATGGCACACAAATTGAAATAGAAGACGGCGAAAGCCGCACATTGCTCGAATATCTCCGCAATGTAAAGTGCATGAAGGGCACA
The DNA here is from genome assembly GCF_027665985.1 of Butyricicoccus sp. AM78-15b2TA. Taxonomy (NCBI): domain Bacteria; kingdom Bacillati; phylum Bacillota; class Clostridia; order Eubacteriales; family Butyricicoccaceae; genus Butyricicoccus; species Butyricicoccus sp. AM78-15b2TA. The sequence goes on along the minus strand of NZ_JAQEHY010000009.1, from coordinate 26,576 downwards.
AAAGAAGCCTGCAGCACCGGTCACTGCGGCGCGTGCAGCGTACTGGTGGACGGCAGGCTGACACGCTCGTGCGTGACGCTCGTGCACCGATTGGACGGCAAAGCCGTCGAGACCATCGAAAATGCACCGAACGACACCATGCTGCAGGTGATTCAGCACTCGTTTCTCGATGTCGGCGCTGTGCAGTGCGGCTTCTGCACACCGGGCATGGTGATGGCGACAAAGGCGCTGCTGCTGCACCATCCGGCTCCGACCGAGCCGGAAATCTGCGACGGGCTGAAAAACAACTACTGCCGCTGCACCGGCTATGTCAAAATTATCGAGGCGGTCAAGCTGGCAGCGGCGCGGCTGCGCGGGGAAGATCCGGATATCGACAGCTTCCGCAGCCACGAAAGCACGGTTATTGTGGTCGGGGAAAATCAGGTCGTGCCCGAAATCACCGGTTCCGCGGTCGGCAAGTCGGTCTGGGATGTGGACGGCATGGACAAGACCGGCGGCAAACTGAAATTCTGCGACGACCTCACCGCTGAGGACATCGGCGCAGATACTCTGCTGCATGGTGCATTTGTCTGGGCGCCGGCACCGCAAGCAAAGATCAACACAGTGGACTACTCCGCCGCCGAACAGGCGGAAGGCGTGGTGCGCATCGTGACGGCGGCTGACGTGCCCGGCATGAATAAGGTCGGCACATGGACGCCGGAGCAGCCGGTCTTTTGCACGGATGAGGTGCGGTTTCTCGGTGACCATCTCGCGCTGGTTGTCGCGGATACGGCGGCGCACGCGAGAGCGGCCGCCAAACTGGTTAAAATCGACTATGAAGAACTGCCCGGTATCTACACCATGGCGGACGGCTACCGCAAAAACAGCTTCATCGTACACACCGGCCGCGTCAGCGGCGATGTGGAGCAGGCAAAGCAGCGGACGGACATCGTCAAGCTCAATGTCTCCAAGGATATCGAGCCGCAGGAGCACGCCTGCATGGAGCCGGTTTCGGCTATCGGCATGGTGCAGGACGGCAAAACGATCCTCTATTCCTGCACACAGGCGCCGTTTGAAATCCGCAGTATGCTGGCAAAGATTCTGGACAAGCCGGAGGAGGATATCCGCGTTATCGTGACACCGCTCGGCGGCGGCTTCGGTAAAAAATGCGACTCATTTCTCGAAGCACCGGCGGTTGTTGCCGCTCACGCCTGCGGCAAGCCGGTCAAGATTACGCTGACGCGCAAGGAGGATTTGATCCTCACCACCAAACGCCACGGCTACCATACGGATTACGAGATCGGCTTTACGCCGGACGGCAAGTTCCAGTATCTGGACTGCCGCATGTTTTCGGACGGCGGCCCGTACGAATGCGAAAGCTACGGCACGCTGATGACCGGCGCGCTGATGAGCGGCGGCCCGTACATCATTCCCAATGTCAAGGTGGAAGGCTCGGCGATCCGCAACAACAATCTGCAGGGCGGCGCGTTTCGCGGCTACGGCATCAATCAGGCGGCGATCTCCATTGAAACTGCGATGGACATGATGGCGGAAAAGCTGGATATCGACCCGTTCGAGCTGCGCCGGCGCAATGCCGTCTATCCGGGTGCGACCTCGGTCGGCGGTGAGGTGCTCAAATACAGCATGGGTATGATGGATACCATCAACCAGTGCGAAAAAAGTTTGCGAAAAGCACTCAAGGAATACGAAGGCCAGTATCCCAAGGGCAGCAAGGTGCTTGGATGGGGCATGGCCTCGGGATTCAAGAATGTAGGCGTCGGCAAGGGTATTTTCACCGATGACGGTGCGTGCAGGCTGATTCTGCAGGGCGACGGCCGCCTGCACATGATCGTTTCCGGCACGGATATGGGACAGGGCTTCCGCACAGCCATGACGCAGATCGCGGCGGAAACGCTCGGCATGAATATCGCAAATATTTACATCACCAACGGCGACACCGAGCTGACTATCCCCACCGGTGAGTCGGTTTCCGAGCGGCAGACGCTGTGCGGCGGCCGTGCAGTATATGAGGCGTGCGTCAAGCTCAAGCAGGATTTAGACAGCCGTCCGTGGCGGCCGGGCGAAGAACGCCGCGCGGAATACTATTATGCATCCGACCCCTGCTTCGCCATCGGCGATTTTGAGGGCGCGAAAAAGCGCGGTGCAAAATACCGCAACTTTCCGGCATATGCGTATGCCACGCAGGCCGCTATCGTCGAGGTGGACAAGGAGACCGGCAAGGTTCGTCTGCTCAAAATCATTGCGGCACACGATGTTGGCCGCGCCATCAATCCGCATATCATCGAGGGACAGATGCACGGCTCCTGCTCGATGGGACAGGGCTACGCACTGACCGAGGGTTATCCGACAAGGAACGGCTATCCGGTCAAGACGCTGTACCGTCAGCTGGGTCTGCCGCGTGCCGAGGATACACCGGATTACGAGATTATTTTAATCGAGGACCCGGAACCGCAGGGCCCGTTCGGTGCCAAGGGCATTTCCGAGGTTGCGACCGTGCCCGTCACACCGGCGATTCTCAACGCCGTGTCGCGTGCCATCGGCGTGCGCATCAATAAGGTTCCTGCGTCGCCCGAGGTCGTGCGCGAGGCCATCCGCACCGGCAAGTGCGAGGTGCCGACCATGGAGCAGCAGCTTCAGGCGCTCAAGAAGGATTGCGAATGTCACCGTCCATCGGACGGTGTGCAGTGAAATTGTCGTTGTTGACAATGACAGTCGAAACAGCATCACCACCCATAGTGCAAAGACCCGGAATCTTTCTTCGGAAGATTCCGGGTCTTTGCCGTTTTCACTTATTTTCTGTCTGTTTTTTTACCGCCTCTGCGATTTTGCGATACTCCGGCACGTCCACGCCGTACTGCTCTGCCAGACGCACAACCTGATAAATCAGACCATCCACCTCGGACTGCTTGCCGGCTTCCATATCGCGCTGCATAGAGGTAGACGCGGTCGGTGCAAGTGCGTCCAGAATGCGCAGGTTGCGCTCGACCAGCTCCCCCGGCCTGCTCTCCAGCGGAATACCCATCTTGTTCGCTATCGCAGCGACCTCTTTTATCAGGCGCACAAAGCTGTCGCGCACCTCGCCCGGATGCTGCATTTCCGCAGCTTTTGCGTGATAATACTGTCCGCAGGCCGCATTCGGCGACACATATGCAAATTTGAGCAGCGTGTCGCGCTCGACATAGGGAGAATAAATCGGGGCGATTCCGGCGTTTTTGAGGTCTGTCTCGACCTGCTGCAGCACCGGATGGTCGGTCTTGTGGCTCGGCAGTCCGTACACGATACGGCAGATCGCGCCGTGCTTCTGAATGACACCCGGCGCAATCCGGTTGGCCGAAATGTAGATGCAGCCGTCCGTGACAAGCAGCTCAGGCAGCTCTGCCTGCAGGGTACGGCCCGTGCCGTAGATGTTGAGCACCGGAATAACTACCGTGTCTTTGCCTGCTGCCTTGCGGATGAACGGTACGGTATCCGCGAGAGAGTATCCTTTGACACACACGAAAATCACATCCGGCGCGGGAGCGCCCTGCTCCCGCGCGGCAAGAAAGCCGTCCATGTCGATTGCCTTGACCGGAATGCTCTCGCGCTCATTTTCTCCGGATACAAGCGTCAAGCCGTGCTTCTGCAGGACCGCAAGATGCTTTCCGCGTGCAATAAGCGTGGTATCCGCACCGGATTTGCTCAAATACGCGCCTACCGGTCCGCCAACGCCACCGGCACCGATAATCATATAACGCAGCTTCATCCTCTGTTCCTCCGATTGCTTTTTCTGCATTATAGCACAAAATCGGCAATGTATCCACAAGTCTGTGGATATCTCTGTGCAGCGTGTGATTCTCCGCTTCTGTCATTGCATTTGTTCCCTTTTCACGATATAATGATTCTATATATACTTTCTCACCCGTCTAATTTGTTCGACAAAATTCGACAGCCTGCAAGGAGGTCATTGCACATGGCTGGCAACCCCAAAAAGAAAAGCACCGGCATCGTCAACGCCGCCATTGGCGCGCTGGCAGTCGTGCTGGCTATATTGATTGTCTGGATGATGAACCTCGTTGCCGGTATTCAGGGCACCGCGCGTATCATCAACTACGCCGGACTCGTGCGCGGCATGATCCAGCGTATCGTCAAGCTGGAAATCTCCGGTCAGCCGCAGGACGGCATGCTCGCAGATATTGACGCGTTTATCGACGGACTGCGCTTCGGCAGCGACGAGCTCAACCTCGTGCGGCTGAACAATGATGCCTTCCAAAGCAAAATGCAGGAGCTGGACGACTATTTTCAAGCACTCAAGCAGGAGATAGGCCGCGTGCGCGCAGTCGGGTCAAATAACACGGACATCATTCCCATAAGCGAAACCTTTTTCGGCATCTGCAATGACGCGACCGGTCTGGCAGAGGCGTACTCACAGCGCAAGGCAACCTCGCTTTCCATTCTGGAGAAGTACATCACAGCGGATATCGTCGTGCTCATGCTGCTGATCGGCTACCAGCTGTTTCAGGCGCTGCGCACGGCTACGATGAACCGCGCTCTGCAGCATAAGGTCTATCTGGATGCCGCGACCGGTCTCCCCAACAAGAACAGGTGCGAGGAGCTGCTCGACGATCCGACGCCGCCTGCACCCGAAACCGGTGTGTGCAGCTTTGACCTGAATAATCTGCGCCGCATCAACAACAGCATGGGCCATGAGACCGGTGACGCATACATCCGGCGGTTTGCGGTCGCGCTGCGTGCGGCCATGCCCGAGGAGCATTTTGTCGGCCGTGCAGGCGGCGATGAGTTTCTCGCGGTAACGCACGGACTGGATGCCGATGCGCTGCAGAAATTGCTCTCCCATGTCCGTAAACAGCTTGCCGAGGAGTCCCGACAGCATCCGGATACACCGCTCAGCTATGCAGTCGGCTTTGCGCTTGCATCGGACAATCCGGACAGCAATATGCGCGATCTGTTTGACCTTGCGGACAAAAACATGTACATCAACAAAAACCACGTCAAGCGCGAGGAAGCCGCCGCCGAAAAGCGGCTGGATTTTCAGCTGTTGAAGCAGGTCAACCACCTGCACCGCAGCTTTTCCGACTGCCTGTACTGCGATGCGCGTCTGGACACCTACCGCACCATCCGCGCGTGCGAGAGCTTTTTTCTGGCATCGGACGGCAGCTACACCGGCGCTGTTGAGCAGATTGCCGAGGAACAGGCTGCTAAAAGCGAGCGCAGCCGCGTCCGTTCTGCGCTGCAGCTTGACGTACTGCAGCGCAGCCTGCACAGCGCAGAGGATACCCTCGAACTGCAGTACAACGCGGCCGAGGAAAGCCGCTACAGCCGTTTGACCGTTCTTCCGATTGACTGGGACAGAAACGGCAGGCTGCATCATTTCATCCTCGCATTCGAGACCATTCGGCTGAACGCCGACCAAGCCATCGACCCGAAGGAGCAGCTGACGCTGTACTACGAGCAGCTAAAGCAGTCTATCCTTGAGAACGACAGCTATGTGGACGCGCTGCTCGATATGGCAGGCACAATCTACACGGTAAACCTCACGCGCGACACCCTCGAGCGCAACATTTCACCTGCCGGCAAGAGTGATTCGGACCGGGCGCTGTTCCTCGACTACCCGCTTCCCTGCGCCTACCGCGACTACTGCGATGAGTACCGCAAGCGCGTCACACCGGCAACACTCGGCAGCTACCGCACGGCAGATACCAGTGCCCGTCTGCTCAAGCGCTTTGCCGCCGGTGAAAAACACATCACGGTGGAGTACTGCGTGCAGGAGGATGACGGCGCTATCCGCTGGGTACAGAAAACCGTGCTGATGACGCAGACTACCGTGTTTGATCCGGAAATCAATGCCGAAATGCCGATGGTCACGGCGATTATCCTGCTGCAGGATACCTCGCAGATGCACGCCCGCGACGAGCAGGAGAACGCCCGTCTGCAGGCCGCCTTCGATGAAATGCGTATTGCGAACCGCACCAAAACCGAATTTCTCTCACGCATGAGTCACGATATCCGCACACCGCTCAACGGCATTATCGGTCTGCTGCAGGTGGACGAAACCCACTTTGATGACAAGGCGCTGCTGCTGGAAAATCACAAAAAAATGCAGATTTCCGCCAATCACCTGCTGTCGCTCATCAACGATGTGCTGCAGATGAGCAAACTGGAGGAGGGCACGACAGTCCTCACGCATGAGCGTATCAGTCTGGTGGAGCTGACCCGCGATATCATTACCATTATCGTCGGCCGCGCTGAAGAAGCCGGCATTGAGTGGGAGTACGAAAAGGACAAATGCATCATTCCGTACCCGTATATTTACGGCAGTCCGCTGCATCTGCGGCAGATTTTCCTCAATATTTACAGCAACTGCATCAAATACAACCGTCCCGGCGGTAAAATCACCACCCGTACGGACTCGCTCGGTGAACAGGACGGCAAATGCATCTACCGTTGGACGATTTCGGATACGGGTATCGGCATGAGTCCGGACTTTGTTGACCATATTTTTGAACCGTTCACGCAGGAAAAGCAGGACGCGCGCAGCTATTATCACGGCACCGGTCTCGGCATGACCATCACCAAGGAGCTTGTCGACCGGATGGGCGGCTCGATTGCGGTCACGAGTCAGCTTGGCGTCGGCTCCACCTTCGTGATCACCCTGCCGTTTGAAATTGCACCGTCTCCCGAGCAGACACCGGACGCACATGCCGCGCCGGATATCAGCATTGCAGGCTGCAGGCTGCTGCTCGTCGAGGACAATGCCCTCAACGCCGAAATCGCACAGATCCTGCTGACCGACGAGGGAGCAACCGTAACCGTCGTCACGGACGGCAAACAGGCTGTGGAAATCGTGCAGAACAATCCGCCGGACACCTTCGACGCGGTTCTCATGGATATAATGATGCCTGTGATGAACGGCATTGACGCTACGAAGGCCATTCGCTCGCTCAACCGCCCGGACGCGAAAACGCTGCCCATCATCGCCATGACCGCAAATGCCTTTTACGAGGATGCACAGAAGTGCCTCGCCGCAGGCATGAATGCCCATCTGGCAAAGCCGCTGCAGATAAAGAAGGTCAAGCAGACGATCGCCGAATGGGTGAAAAATAACCGAACTGCAAAAAAGGACGCGTAAAGCGTCCTCAGTCTGTCGAAAAGTCATATAGTCAGCATTTTTCAGCATTTCGCGCGGCAGCGCGCATGAAATAGCATTTGCTCTGCAAATGCTCAAAAAGGGGGAGCATGTATCACCCTTTTTGAACTTCTGGAGGGAGAAAGTTTCTGTATAGGAACTTTCGGACGACTTTGGAACGGCCCACGGTCCGTTCCTGCTTGTCGGCGAAACTGTAGTTTCGCGACAGCCTCAAAGGACGCGTAAAGCGTCCTTTTTCATTCTACTTTCATTCTACGGCTAACGCATCCTCGCTGATTACCGCCCGAATCCCCCAGGACGGCACCTTATCCGGATAGGCTTCGCCTTCGAGCATGACGAATGCCGCATCGTACTTCGGACGTTTTTTCGGGTAGATGCCGAGTCCGTCCGTGAAGTACAGCAGGCCGCGCAGATGGCGGAACGCGCCTTCGGCGTTTAAGCGGTCAACGTGCTCGAAAACCGGACGAAAATCGGTCGCAGACTGACCGATCAGTTCAAAATGCTCCATATATTCCGCAAGTTCCCGCGCATTTGTCACCTTTTTATCCGAGCGCAGCTGATCGTCGCACTGCAGAATACGCAGGTTGAAATGCCGGAAAAAACTGGTGTTCTCCTGCAAAAGCTCATAGGTGCGGCTGAGGAACGCGCGCACGAGTTCACCAGAGGTGGACATCGAGGTATCAATGGCAATGACGAAATCCTCGATTTTCCGCACCTCCCGCGTCTCTAACGGCTCGATGAGCGGCATATTTCCGAAATGACGCAGCCCGTAGGCGTAGTAGCCGTAGTCGAACGAATCCGCATCCACCGAGACCTCCTCCCGCAGAGCGGCAAACCGGCGCAGGAACGCGCGGAAATCGGTCGTTTTGCGAGTGGAAACGGCAAGCTGCTCCCGCACGACCTGACCGCCTTCCGCCTTGTTCGCAAAAACGGTTTCCATCGCGGTCTGCGTGCGCTCGGCCTGCTGCTGCCAGCGGCGCTCCTGCTGATCGTCGTCCTCCTTGTACCACAGCGTGTGCTCGTCTGTCGCAAACACGCGCGTGAGCGTGGCACAGTCATACGAATTCAGCCGTGTGCGCCGAAAATGGCGATAGACCGCCTCAGCCGTCAGGACCGGCAGCTCGTCCCGCAGTTCGCGGTAGATATTCTGCCGCCGAACCGACACCTTTTCTGCCTGCAGGCAGCGGTAATCGAGCGAATCCAGCATGCTTTCAACCGCGATATCGCACGAAAGGTCCCACAGGTCAGCATCGCGTCCGCGTGTCTTTCCGGGGTGTCGCAACAGACAGTGGAACAGCGTGTGCAGGTACGCGCGGTTGACGTTCGCGCGGGAACGCTCGTACTGCTGCGCCAGCCATGCACCGCTGAAAAACAGCACGCGCGTGTCGGTAGCGAGCGTGGGTGTATCGTAACCGTCTGCCGCAGGCAGCGCCGCCAGCGCGGAATCGAGGAACGGCAGATTCATGTACAGTTCGGTGCGGGCGGAAAACAGGATTTCGCGTCCGATGGAGCGCCAGCGGTCGGATTGCGGCATGGAAAACATCACCTCACAGGTTCATCTTGCATCGTAGGGCGGGGTGCCCTACGGATTTATTGATAACTTCTATATATTTATATCATAATTCAAACGATTTGGCGCGTCCCTTGGACTGCGTTTTGCCGGCGGCTGACAGCAGAACGGACAGCGCTGCCGTCTGCTCTGCTTCGCGGGCAGACGTGCACGCGGCATCCACATCGGCGGCAGAGAGCACACCGAGCGACAGCAGGAAGGACAAGGCAGCGGTCTCGCCTGCCTTGGCGCAGGACTGCGCCAGATTGCCGCCGTGGGTGCGTAAAACCGCGAGATAGTCCGCTTTTGCGGCATCCGAGAGCACAAACGGTACGGCAAGCCGCCGCACGGCTACGCGTGCCGCGACCGAAAAATCGTGCCGCTCGAGCAGTTCGCTCAGGGCAGCATCATACTGCCGAAAATTCAGCACACCGCCGTCAAAGCACTGACGGTAGCTGTAGCCTGCACCGTGAATGCGCCGCTGAAAAATATGCGCCGGACTGAGGTCCTCCAGCTCCTCGACGTACTCGGGAAACAGCAGCCGCGCGTGCTCATCAAACCGCACATCGAGTTCTCCGGCGTACTCGCCGAGCAGCCTGGGCAGGCAGGTCGGCGCGGACGGTGCGGCGTGCAGGATGACTCCGCGCAGGCTCATGCAGTTCATCAGCGCACCGCCGCCGAATTCGCTGACGGAATCAGTCAGTTCAATGCGTTCAAGGTTTCGGCAGTTATAAAATGCATAACTGCCAACACTTTTTGCATCCTTCGGGAGCGTAACCATGCGGATAGCCGCCGCATTGTGTTTCGGCTCTGTGCCGCCGCAGGTGATACGGACAGCGAACGAGTCCCTGCCTGTCAGATCGGGGGCCCGCTCGCTGAGTACATACGCGCCGACCTCGGTGACGGGCACGCCGTCGATCTCGTCCGGCAGACGCACAATATCGTCCTGCGTTTCGCACCGCAAAAGCGCAATGCCGCCGCTCGCACTCCGCGAACAGGTCAGCCGCAGTTCGTTTTCCTCCTCGATCACGCGCATTTGTACTCGCTCCCTCGATAAATTCTCATTCTTCTACCCATTATAGCACAGTATGCAGAAAAAGACGATACTGCGGCCTTTATTCTCATGATAAGAATTTATATCATAAATAATATATTATTTTTCGCAAATTACACTTGACAATCCCCTGTTTTGCGAATATACTGTGACTATACCAAGTAAACCAACACAAACCAATGACGAAGACGAGTAGCAGGGAGACCAAACCTCCAAGAGAGCCGCAGGCGGTGTGATTGCGGCAGGCAAGGACCGTGTGAATGGACTTCAGCAGGGCAAGGCGAACGGCTTCGGCCAAGTAACTGCGACGGGGACTCCGCCCGTTATCAGGGGAGCGCGCATTGTTTGATGTGTGAGCAGAGTGGACGCAGTTTGCGTCAATCTGGGTGGTACCGCAAGAGCGTATTCGCTCCTGTCCCAAGAGAAATCTGGGACAGGAGTTTTTTATTTTGTAAAACCGAGTTGAGAGTGACGAATGAAGATATTCACCATCTCTCCACTCTATCTGAAATTTGCAAAGGAGCAATCACCATGGCTAAGATCCCCCACAGACTTTATTTGACCGAAGACCAGATGCCCAAGCAGTGGTACAACCTGCGGGCGGACATGAAGGAAAAGCCGGACCCGCTGATTCATCCGGGTACGCATCAGCCGCTGCCGGAAGAAGCGCTGTACCCCATCTTCTGCCAAAAGCTGGCGCACCAGGAGTTGGACAACGACACCCGCTACATTGATATTCCCGAGCCGGTGCTCGATATGTATAAGCTGTACCGTCCGTCTCCGCTGTGCCGCGCGTACAATCTGGAGAAAGCGCTGGGCACCCCAGCTAAGATTTACTACAAGTTTGAGGGTAACAACACCTCCGGCAGCCACAAGCTGAATTCCGCGATCGCGCAGGCGTACTATGCCAAGGAGCAGGGTCTCAAGGGTCTTACCACCGAAACCGGTGCCGGTCAGTGGGGTACTGCACTCTCCGAGGCATGCGCATATTTCGGACTGGATTTGAAGGTATTCATGGTTAAGGTCTCCTACGAGCAGAAGCCGTTCCGCAAGGCTATCATGCAAACCTTTGACGCGAATGTAACGCCGTCTCCGTCCAATACGACCGAGGCAGGCCGCGCTATTCTGGCACACGATCCGACCACCGGCGGCTCTCTCGGCTGTGCGATTTCTGAGGCCGTTGAAGTAGCTACTACACACGAGGGCTACCGCTATGTACTCGGCTCAGTGCTCAATCAGGTGCTGCTGCACCAGTCCATCATCGGTCTAGAGAGCAAGCAGGCTATGGAGATGCTCGACGAGTATCCGGATATCGTAATCGGCTGTGCCGGCGGCGGCTCCAACCTCGGCGGCCTGATCTCCCCGTTCATGCAGGATAAACTGCTCGGCAAGGCTGACCCGCGCATCATTGCGGTTGAGCCTGCGTCCTGCCCGTCCTTCACGCGCGGCAAGTACGTTTACGATTTCTGCGATACCGGCCACGTTACGCCGCTGGCCCGCATGTACACGCTCGGCAACGGCTTCATGCCCGCGCCCAACCACGCAGGCGGCCTGCGCTACCACGGCATGAGCCCGATCCTCTCCAAGCTGTACCACGACGGTTATATGGAGGCGGTTTCCGTCAAGCAGACCGACGTATTCGACGCGGCAGTTCAGTTCGCCAAGGTAGAGACCATTCTTCCAGCTCCGGAATCCAGCCACGCCATCCGCGCCGCAATCGACGAAGCACTCAAGTGCAAGGAGACCGGCGAAGCTAAGACCATTCTGTTCGGTCTGACCGGTACCGGCTACTTTGATATGGCAGCATACGAGGCATATCATAACGGCACCATGCGCAACCACGTTCCCACCGATGAAGAACTGCAGGTCGGCTTCGATACCATTCCGCCGCAGGAATAAAACGCAATATAAGGTATATGGCAGACCTCCAACTTCTCTGCTGTATATAGCCGCCTGTTCCCCCACAGGCGGCTTTGTTTTGCCGAAAACAGGTTTCCGAAAAAACTTTCAAAAAATCTGAAAATAATTGTTGACATTAGGTCCCACCCGTGATATTATAATAAGGCAGTCAGCGAGAGCGACAAAGCGAAACGCCGACAGCAAAAGAAAATAGATCGTGTATGCGCCAGTAGCTCAGCTGGATAGAGTGTTTGGCTACGAACCAAAAGGTCGGGGGTTCGAATCCCTTCTGGCGTACCAGATCAACCGGTTATTTCGTTTGAAATAACCGGTTTTTCTTATTTTCTGATACATTTAAGGCAACACCGCAATACCATGACCGGTATGGCAGATGATTTTTGAACACTGTAATTTATCCAAATGAATCGTTTCTTCTTTATAAACCTAAAAAAGAGATGGCAGAAGCATTTTTGCTTCCATCATCTCTTTTTCTTTATGTAACTTCTCGTATATCGTGTTGTGCTTGACACCTGCACGTTCTTTGGCACCAATCACACCTTCGGCGTACTCACCGAAGATTTTGCGGTTGTCGATCTCGTAACCCTGTCGAATTTTTCTATATTCTTCATATGTACCTTGACTACGGATCCACATTTCAATGCCTGTACCAAATATCTCAGCAGAAACATCCCATCCTCCATCCGAAGACGGTTTGACCTCAGCCGTTCACCTTTTCGGAGCTGTCGCCGGTCTCTGATCTGCACCAGATCAGGAAGCGAGGGAACAGCAGAAGTTCAAAAAGGAAGGAAAAATAAAAGGACGTACCATGAAAGTACGTCCCTTCCCTTATTCTGCTTCCTGCAGATAATATCCGATGCCTCGCTCGGAGATCAGCTCGGCCTTCGAGCCGACCGCACGCAGCTTGCGGCGCACAAGTGTCAAATAAACCTCGATGTTATTGTAGGTCGCGTCCCTGCCTGCTCCCCAGACCTTCTGGTGCAGCATTTCACGCGGCAGCACCTGTCCCGGTTCCCGCAGGAACATCTCTACAAGCTGCAGCTCCTTGCCGGACAGACGGACTTCGCCGTCATTGCCCGACAGCACACAACGGCCGCGGTCGAGCGTCAGATCGCCGGCGGTCAGGATTTCACTCTGCATCATTCTCGGCCGACGTGCCAGTGCATTGACATGCGCCAGAATCTCATCGCTCTGGCACGGACGCATGAGCACATTGTCCGCACCCGCATTCAGAATACGGATACGCGCCCGCGCGGTCGTGTGACCTGCCATGACGAGCAACGGTGTCATATCACCGCTTTCGCGCAGAGAGTACACCGCGTCGACGGTCTTCTCATCCAGCTTAGTGGCATTGTACACGATTACATCATATATATTCTCCGAAATATCAAGCGTGTCGCTCTCCGGCTGCTGATCATACAGAATATGTTCATGCTTGAAGGTGGCGAACAGGCGCTCGTCCTGCTCTGCATTGATTAACAAAATGCGCATGAGAACATCTCCTCCTATCGGTGTAACCATTGTGCCGAACTTGTGTGGATTTTTTGTGTATAGCTTATGGATAAATTGTTAAATTGATTCTTTTTCATCAAGCTGCCGTCAAGCGATGCGGCAACCGATTTTCAACATCTGCGGAATATAAAAAGGGAGAAAACAGCGTTTTCCCCCTTTTTTACAATTTACAGAACGATAAGCTGCTTGGGCGCATCGGTCAGATCAATGCAGCCGTCCTCGATGACGTACAGCATATCCTCAATACGCACGCCGAACCTGCCCGGCAAATAAATGCCCGGCTCTGCGGTGACGATACTGCCTGCCGGCAGCGGCGCTTCTCCGCGCGGAGAGGCAACCGGAGCCTCGTGGATCTCCAGTCCTACACCATGGCCGAAGCCGTGACCGAAGGCATCACCGTAGCCTGCCGCCTCGATAATCTTACGGCCTGCCGCGTCAACGTCCCGACCGGTCACACCGGCCTTGCAGGCAGCAATGCCTGCAAGCTGTGCGTTCAGCACCGTGTCGTACACGGTCTGCATCTCGTCGGTAACATGGCCGACCGCGACCATGCGCGTCATATCCGAGCAGTAGCCGTCATAAATACAGCCGAAGTCCATCGTCACGAAATCGCCCGCCCCGATGGTCTTTTCACCCGGTACGCCATGCGGCTTGGAGCTGTTCGCGCCCGAAACGACGATCGGGTCAAACGACATGTTCTCCGCACCGTAGTGCAGCATGAGGTAGGTCAGCCGTGCCGCGATCTCCTTCTCGGTCACGCCGATCTTGATGTCGTTCAGCACCTCCTCAAGCGCCTGCTCCGCGATTCGCTGTGCCGCGACGATCTTCTCAACCTCGTCCTCTTCCTTGCACATGCGCAGCTGCTCCACACCGTCCTCGAGACGGACGGCTGTCGCGTGCAGCGCCGTGCCCCAGGACATGAACTCCGCATAGGTAAGCGTTTTGTCCTCGAGAGCGACCTTTTTTGCGCCGTCCTCGTCGAGCAGCTCATTGATGAGCGCAGAATAGCTCTGCCCCGCCTTGATCCCGCGCACCTCAAAATCCTTGATGGCCGCGTGTGCCGCTTCGACATAACGGAAATCCGTGAAGAATACCGCCTGTTTGGCCGACAGGTACACCGCGCCTGCCGTCGAGTGAAAGCCGGTCGCGTAGCGGCGGCTGATCTCACTGGTCAGTACCAGCGCGTCATACGGCTGCTCGAGCAGCATGGCACGCAGTTCGTTTCTTTTCATGGTAATCGCCTCTTAAATATTAGCCGATGATGGATTTTACCGCATCCACGGCGAGCAGATAGCTGTGCTTGCCGAAGCCTGCAATGACGCCCGCACACACCGGTCCGATGACCGACTTGTGGCGGAATTCCTCGCGCGCGTGCACGTTGGACATATGTACCTCCACGCAGGGCAGGCGCACAGCCGCAATCGCATCGCGGATGGCGTAGCTGTAGTGCGTGTACGCACCGGCGTTCATGATGATCGCATCGCAGTCCTCACGAGCCGCGTGAATGCGGTCGATCAGCGCACCCTCGGAGTTGGACTGAAATACCGCGCATTCCATCCCCAGACGTTCGCACTTCTGTACAACCTCCGCATTGATGGATGCCAGCGTGTTCGAACCATAAATGCCCGGTTCGCGCTGACCGGTCAGGTTCAGGTTAGGACCGTGGATCAATAATACCTTTTTCATACGTTTATACCCCTTTGCATAGTTCTACAAAGCGTCTCCGTAGGGCAAATGTCCTACTTTTTACTTTTCTGCCTGAGCCATAAAACACTGCTTCATGGCGAGTGCGTCCTCCGCCTGCGTTCCGGCGGATTCGCAGATGAATGTCGGTGCGTAGCCGCGCGCAGCGGTTTCCTCCGCGACCGGCGTGAAATCCGGACCGTATACCGTATCCGCGAACGTCAAATGGCGCACCTCGCCCTTATCGTTATACTCGATATGAGAAAAGTGGGCGTGCAGCTTGGCGGTACGCTCGTGACCGATGGTATTTTCCATCAGATCGAACAGCGCTTTCACTTCCTCGCGGGTGTTCATGTGCCCGCCCGTGCGGCAGTTGAGATGACCGAAGTCGATGCACGGCAGCAGGCGGTCATCGGCAGCCACCAGCTCGCAGACCTCCTCAGCGGTGCCGAGCACGCTCTTTTTGCCCATAGTTTCCAGACAGACCGTGCAGCCGGTCAGGTGGGCCTCATCCAGCGCACGCAGAATATTTTTTACGTTTTCGTGCGAGTTGCGCATAGCGCGGTCACGGGTCAGCTTGCCCTGACCGCCGCAGTGCACGACCATGCGCGTTGCGCCAAGCGGCACGGCCAGCCGCGCGGTCTCCAGCACATAGCCGACGTTTTTCTCCATGCGCTCGCTCTCCTCGGACGAGAGATTGATGAAATACGGCGCATGAATGCTCATCTGAATGCTGTGCTGCTCGGCTGCCGCACCGATTTTGAGTGCGGTCTCCTCGCCGCAGCGCACGCCGCATCCGCACTGATACTCAAACGCGGTCAGTCCCATCTGTTCGAGCCATGCAGGCGCATCCTCGCTTTTCTTGAAGCCTGCGGCGGCAAACGACTCCGAGTTGCCCGCAGGACCGAATTTCGGCTCAGCCATGATGTGCTCTCGCCTCCATTCTGCGCCGTCCGCGCGCGATAAAACCGCGCTCAAGCTGATAGCGCACATTGATCCAGAAGAACCGACGGTCGAGCGTTTCGACATAGCAGGTCAGCGCGCCTGCGCGGTTGCCGCCGAACACGTCGGTGAAAATCTGGTCGCCGATGACGGCAATCTCGCGCATGGACAGGCCAAGCCGGTTTGCCGCCTTGCGGAAGCCGCGGGAAAACGGCTTTCCGGCATGGCTGATATAGCCTACACCGAGCGGCTCGCAGAACTTCCCTACCCGCTCGGGATGGTTGTTGGAGAACACCAGCACAGCAATGCCGGCATCCTTCAGCCGATCGACAAAGAGGTGCAGCGTATCGGGCGGCAAAGCAGCCTTGTGGGACGCCATTGTGCCGTCCAGATCGACCAGCACGCCGCGTACGCCGTGGGCAGTCAGCACCTCCGGCGTAATATCGTAAATCGAATCAAATACATAATCGGGAATCAGTTTGCTCATTCATACACTCCTGTTAATACCCGTATTCTAATTTAGCGTAATGCTACATATAGTGTAATGGAATTTATTCAAAAAGTCCAGAAAAGAAGCTGTTGCAAAACTACAGTTTTGCCGACAGGAGGAACGGACCGCGGGCCGTTCCAACGTATTTCTATCATCAAGGAGTTGACGATTATGGTCTACACGAAAAATCTTATTCTGGTATGCACCGGACGCGACACGACGAAAGCCGCTTCGCTCGGCATGCCGGTTTTGCAGCTTTGTCTTGGCATTTCACAGTCTGGGGCGCTGCAGCGGCTCAAGGTGTCCGCGGTGCAGCGACACTGCCTGCTCGGCGTGACCGACCCGCCGCAGGCTATCAACTTCTGCAGCGCCGAGCGCATTGCCGCCGATCTGGTTTTCGAAGCGCGGCGTACGGAAGCGCCCGGCGTGTTCGCGGATTTTGAACACGACACGCCGCTGAACCGCCGTCTGCTGGCCGCATTCGACGAAGCACTGTACGATGCGGATATTCCGCTGTATGTGCCGCTCGAGTGCGGACGCACGCTGTCGCACGCGATACTCACGGTCTCCACCGCGATTTCGGGCGGCAGCCTGACCGAGTACATTTCCTCCCTGCAGGGCATTTACGGCGCTGCGCGGATTGCCGCGTTTCTGCAGCCGGTTTCGCAGGATTTCACCCTGCCGTCACCCACGCCGAACGGCGTTTCGCTCAGTTCCGCAGCAAGAGCCGCGCTGCTCGCGCAGACCGGCGCACAGCCGTTCTTTTCGCGCGAGCTGTGCGCGAAATACTTCACCTACATGAATGCAGACGGACAGGCACACTTTGTCCTGTACGACGATGATTCCACGCTGGCGGCCAAGCTGGCGCAGCTGGCGGGCTGCGGCGTGCAGAACGTGTTCGCGCTGTTTCCGGATGCGGCAGGGCTGCTGAAGCCGCAGACGTAAGGCAGCACTGCACAATTAAGACTGCGGCGCTTTGCGGAAATTTTGTGCCCTGACTTTATAGCGGTCCCTTGTACAGGTTCCGGTCGCGCTGCCGCTGATTCTACGGTAATACATCAAGTATTACCGCAAAACCGCGCCTCGTCAGTGCACAAAATCCACTCACAAATCGCTCTTGTTTAATCATGCAGTATTGCCTTAATCCGTCGTGATATGCGCGGTCGCGGCGCGTGTCAGCTTGATGAGATCCGCCGGTGCACATTCAATCTGGAAACCGATCTTTCCCGCAGAGACCATCACGGTCGGGACATTGTTCACGCTCTCATCAAACACGGTCGGGAACGCCTTCTTCATGCCCACCGGCGAGCAGCCGCCGCGTACATATCCTGTAAGGCCCAACAGTTCCTTGACATGCACCATCTCGACCGACTTTTCACCTGCCGCCTTGGCTGCTTTTTTCAGGTCAAGCTCCTTTGCAACCGGAATAACGAATACATGAAAGCCTCCCGATTTGCCTCGTGCAACCAGCGTCTTGAATACCTGATCGGGGTTCTGGCCGAGCAGTTCCGCAACCGAAACACCGTCTACGGCGTCCTTGCCGTGCGGGTATTCGTGCGGCTTATAGGCGATCTTGTGCTGCTCGAGCACACGCATTACATTTGTTTTATCCGAAGCCATATTGTTCGCTCCTATCTGCAATTTATACAAATATTATAGACTTCACTTGTGCGATATGCAAGGGAATATCGGAATTGAAAATTGAGAATGAAGAATGGAAAATTATCGCGGCGGTTGAATCAATACGTCGCTTGTAAATTCATTTGCACACGCATACCCGCAGGGGCGAACCGTGTTCGCCCAAGTCATCGTTAAATGGGTGCGGGAGCACACTGTGCTCCCCTACGGGGTAGACTGTACAGACATTGGACAACTGCGGTACCCATTTTACCCGCCATTCATTCTCCATTATCCATTCTCAATTCAAAAAGGGAACCGAAATCGGTTCCCTTTTTGCTTACTGCTGCGGATTTTTCTTATGGAAGTTAAACTTGGGCAGCTTGATTTTCTTAAACAGGCCGGAAAGGCGGGCAGCGACGCTGTCGGTCAGCGAATAGTAAACCGGAGTGATAAACAGCGTTGCGATGGTGGAGATAACCATACCGGTCATCATAACAACACCCATCGGCTTCATCATCTCGGAGCCTTCGCCGCTCGAGCATACCATCGGCACAAGGCCGAGGATAGTGGTCATAGCGGTCATTAGCACCGGACGGACACGGCGCGGACATGCGTTCAGGATAGCCGTATTCTTATCCTCACCGCGCTGACGGCGCTGCAGGGTATAGTCGATCAGCACGATGGACGAGTTGACGACTGTACCGGCCAGAATGATAACACCGAGCAGTGCGACCATGGAAACATGATTTCCGGTCGGCCACAGCAGGATCATCGAGCCAAGCAGACCGATCGGCAGGATCAGCATGATTGCAATCGGCAGCGAGAACGAGTTGAACTGCGTTGCCAGAATGAAATATACCAGCAGGATTGCCACCGCAAGGGCCAGCATCAGCGTACCGGTGGTTTCCGCGATCTGCGATGCGGCGGTATCGCCGGAACCGACCTCTACACCGTCCGGCAACTCATAATCCGCCACAACTTTGTCAACAGCCGCCTGGATCGCATTGCTGTCACCGGATTCGCTTTCACCGGTGATGGTAACGGTCTCCTTCTGGTTCTTGCGCACGATGGACTGCGGGCTCAGCTCGGTGTAGACATCCGCCACCATGGACAGCGGTACGGTGCCGCCGGTCATGGTCGGAATCTGCATGGAGCGCAGTGCGTCCAGACTGGTTGCTACATCCTCGTCGCCGGCAACGGTAACGTCGTATTCCTCACCGTTCATGCGGAGCGTGGTCGCGGTCGAGCCGGTCAGTTCACCACGAACCAGACCGCCGATAGCAGTCGCACTCAGGCCGAAGCGAGACGCATTCTCGCGGTTGATCTTAACGGCAACACGCGGGGTCTGCTCGCCTGCCGAGGATTCCACGTTGATAGCATCCGGCAGTGCGCCGATCCGGTTTGCCAGATCGTCTGCCGTCTCAGCCAGCTGGTCGTAGTCATCGCCGGTCAGCTCAACGCTGATGTCCGAATCCGTGGACATCGACATGGTGCTGCTGGTCGAAACCGTCAGTTCACAGCCTGCAATATCCTGCAGGTCACGGCGCAGCTGCTTGGCGATATCCGCTGACGAGCGGTCACGCTGATCAAGATCTACCAGCGAAATGGTAACGCTTGCGCCCGAGGACGAGGACATAATCGAGGTCGAAGAACCGGTCGAGTAGTAGATCTGCTCCAGCTCCGGGATGGTATCAACTGCGATGGCCGCAATGCGGTCCTCAATGGCGGCAGTGTCCTCCATAGTCGAACCGTTCGGCATGGAAACCGTAACACTCACCTGACCCTCATCCATCTCCGGGATGAGCTCCATGCCCGCCTGGCTGACGCTGAGCACGCTGACAATACAGATGACAAGGGTCAGCGCGATGCCTGCCCAGCGGTGGGTGATCAGGAAATTCAGCGAACTGCGGTATGCACGCGAGAGCGGCTTTTCGGTGATCGGCGTTGCGCCCGAGCCCTGCGGCTTGACACTCTTCTGCTTGGTGCTGCCGAGCAGGAAATAGCACAGCAGCGGCACGAGCGTGACGGAAATGATCAGCGAGCTGAGCAGCAGCGCTACGATGGTGATACAGAATTCCTTGAACATCATGCCGGCCATGCCGCCGGACAGTGCAATCGGCAGGAATACGGCAACCGTGGTCAGCGTGGAAGCGATAACCGCACCGATGACCTCGCCGGTGCCTTTGGTGCAGGCATCCATACGGTCGTAGCCGTCCGCTCGATAGGTGAAGATGTTCTCCAGAACAACGATGGAGTTATCCACGATCATACCTACGCCGAGCGTGATACCGCCGAGCGACATCATGTTCAGCGTAATGCCCAGCACATTCATAATCAGGAACGTAAACAGGATACAGCACGGCATTGCGATGGTAACAGCCATGGTCGCGCCGAAGTCGCGCAAGAAAAGGAACAGCACGATCGCGGCGAACAGCACGCCCATCCAGATGTTCTGAATAGCGTTATCAACCGTCATGTTGATATAGTCGGACTGATCCATAACGATATTCCACTGCAGGGAATCGTTGCTCTTAAGCAAGGAGTCAAACTCAGCCTTGGCCAGCTCGGCAATCTGCGCCGTATTGGAGCCGGACTGCTTGTTGACCGACAGGATGATACATTCCTCACCGTCAACCTTGGAGATGGCGTCCTGATCCTTGGGCTGCATGGAAACATCCGCGATCTGGCTCAGACGTACCGTGCCGCCTGCCGGAAGCGAGATCAGGGCGTTCTTAACATCATCAATGGACGAATACTCGCCGTCCGTGCGGACAGCCAGCGTCTGCGAACCATTATCCAGCTCGCCGCCCGGAATGGCGATGTTGTCCGCGCCGAGCTGCTGACCGATGGACGAAATCGTCAGGTTATAGCCCTTCAGGCGGGATGCATCCGTATGGACTGCGATCTCCTGCTCGTAGCCGCCCGAAATATCAACAGACGCTACGCCGTCCAGACGCTCGAGCGCCGGCTGAATCTCGTCCTCCGCAATAGACTGCAGAGAGGCCAGGTCGTTGCCGCGCAGCGCGACCTGTACGACCGGCATGGAGTCAATATCAATCGACATAACGGTCGGATCGGATGCGTCATCCGGCAGTTGGCTCTTTACCTGTGCAACCTTGTCGCGCAGGTCGGTCATTGCCTGATCCATATCCGTATGATTCGTAAACTGGATAACCAGCATAGCCATATTCTCGGACGAGGTGGACTGAAGCGTATCCAGACCGGACAGACCCGCTACCGCACCCTCGAGCTTTTTGGTTACCTGCTGCTCGATATCCTCCGGACCGGCCCCCGGATAAGTAGCGTAAACAACCGCTGCCGGAACCTCCATGGACGGCATGAGCGCCAGCGGCAGGTTCTGGAAGCTGTAAAAACCAAACACAACGACCAGTATGTACAGCAGGATGGTCATTACATGGTGTTTGATAAAGGTTTGTGCGAATTTCATGCGCGCTTAGCCCTCCCCGCCGTCTGCGGCGTCCGAGGTGACGACATGCACGGCTGCACCGTCCGACAGATAGGACTGACCCTTGGTAACAACCCGGTCGCCCGCCTTGAGGCCGGAAACGATCTCGGTCGAATCCTTGGTAACCAGTCCGGTGGTGACGGTAACGCGGGTTGCGGCAGTGCCGTCCGCATTTACGGTGAACACATACTGCTCGTTGTTGTTGCCGGTCAGGATGGACTCGGTCGGCACGGAAATCGTGCTTGCGCGGCGGTCGGTATAGAAGGTGACGGTAGCAAACGCGCCGATCGGCGGCTTGGTGCCGGACGGCAGAGCAACCGATACGTCATACAGGTTGGTCTGCACATTGGCAGCCGCCGGCAGCGTGCTGACCGTGCCGTTCATCGGCTCCTTGGAGACAGCGGAAACCGTGACGCTTGCGGTATCGCCGACCTTAATGCCGGTGAATACGTCCTCAGCAACCGAAACCTGCACTTCAACCGCGCTGTTCTCGGCAATGACCACGCTCGGCTGCGCCGAGGATGCCATGCCGCCGCGGTCTACGTTTACAGCCGTAACCGTACCCGAGCACGGAGCGGTTACCGTGCCAAGGCTTGCCTGCTTGTTGATCTGGTCCATGGACGCCTGAATCTGCGCCAGAGACGCGGACTGCTGCGCTTGCGCCTGTGCGACACCAGCCTGCGCCTGCGTCAGTGCCTGCTTAGCCTTGGTCAGATCCTGCTCGGCAGCCGCACCGGCTTCGAGCAGTGCTTCCGTGTTGCTGACCGCCAGTTCCGCCTGCTCCACACCGACCTTTGCCGATTCAATCGCACGGTCGGTCGCGGTCTTCGTGGCGCTGTAGGATTGCTGCAGCGAGCTCATCGTCGAGGTAACCGTCGAGGTATCCACCGTAAACAGGGTCTGACCCTTGGATACGGTGTCGCCTTCGCTGACGTTCAGCGTCTGCACCTGACCTGCCAGCAGCGGGAACACCTGCACCTCATTGACGGCGGCAATCTTGCCATTCAGCGTGTACTCCGAGCTCATCGCACCCGAGGTAACATCGGTTACCTCAACCGCAGTGCTGTTTGAGCTTTCCTCCTCGGTTTCCTCTTCCTTGCCGCAGCCTGCACACAGTACCATCGCACTGGCCAGCAGCGCCGCAAGGATTCGTTTGCTATTGCTCATCGGGGTCCTCCAATTCATTATATATATCTGCTATATTCGCCAAAACGGTCAGCTTATCAAGTTGTTGCCGTAATTACACCGCGTTTTGCCCACTGATAGGTGTTGTAGGCGGTCAGCAGATCAATACGCGCTGCAACCTCGGTCTCCTGTGCGGTGGTGAAGGTGTCAAGCGCATCCGTGTACGCCATCTTGGAGATCATGCCGCGCGTGTACTGCACCTGGCTTACCGTAAACGTCTTTTTCGCCTGTGCGAGATCGGCATCCGCCGCAGCAAGTGCGGTCTGCTTCTCCTGCAGGTCGGTATACAGCTTGCGGAAGGAAGCGGTCGTGCTCTCCTTCTGTGCGTCGCGGTCGATCTTGGCTGCCTGATAAGCATACAGCGTGTTGGTCTTGTTGTTCTCGTAATCGTCGGACGCGGTCTGCATTGCGTACTCCTTGGAGTAGATCGCGTAGCTGTTCTTGAGCGCCTCGGCAAGATCCTTGTTATAATCAATGGAGGTGACCTGCTCGGCGGTTACGACCGGAAGATCGCTCGTTTCGATCTGTGTACCGGTGGTATAGCCGCACTGGATAGCGAGCGTGTTGGTCAGCGCCTCTACCTGCGTGGTCAGCGAGGCCTTGCTGGCAACGGCGCTCTCTCGCTGTGCCTGCAGGCTCTTGAGCGTGTTTACACCGGTCATACCCAGCTTTACCTGCTTCTGCACAGTCGCAATGTTGCGGTCGAGCTGCTGAATACTGCGGTTTGTCTGGTTGAGCGTATACTTCATGCCGCGCAGAGAAATGTACGTGTTTTCCGCACTCAGGCAGATTTCATCGGCTGCATTCTGCATCTGACGGCGGGTGTGATCGACCGTTTTCTCCTGATCCTCCTCTGCGTCGTCCTCGTCATCGTCGAGGTTCTTGTACGATGCTTCGGCGGCTGCCAGATTGCGCTGCAGGATGGAAATCTGGCTCTCAAGCGTCTTGCGCAGACCGGCGTTTTCCTCTTTGCTGGCATCCAGACTGTTCAGCGTTTTCTGCAGCTCCTTAATCTGCTTCTGGTAGGACGAAATCTGCTCGGAAAGCTGGAAATAGCTTTCGATGTACTGGTCACTTACATCGGTCTTTTCCGCGCTGAGCACGGTGTTGTTGTTCGCCTTGATGGTGACGTTATTCTGGCGGACGGTCTCCTCCAGCTTGTCAAACGTCAGCTTGACCGGCGCCGTCGGCTGGGTCTGGGTGGTGCCGGTGGTGTTCGTCGCGGTCTTGGTATCGGCGGCAAACGCCGGTACGACCATGCCGCACAGCAGAGCGGCAGAAAGACCGGCTGCAATGGTTCGTTTCATATTGTTTTCTCCCTTCTGTTATGCGGCTGCGGTGGTGATAAGTACGCCTTCCTTGGCCCATTCGTACTGGTTATATGCGGTATACAGCGACAGATACGCGCTTTCCACATTCAGCTTTGCGGTCGTTACGGCATCCTGCGCCTGCTGATACGCCAGCTTGGAGATGATGCCCTTCCTGTACTTCACGGCCGCGGTTTTCAGGTCAAGCTCCGCCTGTGCCTGTGCGGTTCGCTTGGCTGCCAGAGTCGTCCGGCAGTCCTTGACAGTCTTGTAGGTGCTGTCGAATGCAGCCACTACCGACTCCTTGGCCGCCGCCAGTGCGTCCTCAGCGGACTTGACCGCCTCGGCGGTACCGCTGATGTTCTTGTCGTACGAGTTGTACGCGCTGCGCACAGCGTCCTGCTTCTGCCAGATGAGGAAGCTGTTCTTCTGCGCCTGCTCCAAATCCTTATTATAAGACATCTTATCCAGATTGCCCTCGTACAGTGTTTCAAAGTCAGCCGGCATGACGATGGTATTCGCATCCAGACCGCACATCAGCGCAACGCTCGAACCGAGGTTTTCGCGGGTGGTCTCCAGTGTGTCGATGGACTGCGCCAGCTTGTCGCGCTGATTCTGCACCGTGTCAAGCTGCAGCTGCCCAATCATGCCGAGTTTTCTCTGCGTTTTCAGCACAGCCAGGTTGCGGTCCAGCTGTGTGAGCGTCACCTGCAGGTTTTCCTTGGTGTAGCCCAGATTTTTAATGGTAATCAGCATGGTCTGTGCACCGAGCGCCAGCTGACCGGAGACGTTTTTCGCCTGCTTGCGCAGCGTGTACGCCGCGTCATCCAGCTGAGACAGCATGGCCATCGCCTGCTGCATGCCGCTGACGGCGTTCTGGTTCAGGCTGGTCTGGTAATCCTCTAATACCTTTAACTGTGCCGCATAGGTCTTATAAAGATCACTGGTCTTATCCAGTCCGTCCATGGCCTTTTTCATATCCTCAATCAGCGCAGCGTAGATTGCTATCTCGCTCTCGCCGGTCGCACCGGACGCCGAACCCGACATATACGAGCTGCTGTCCAGCGAAGCTGCCGTTTTGTTCAGCATTTTCACCGTGTTATTGTCACTCTCCACCGTACGCTTGACGCCCAGCAGACCCATTTTCTTGACGGTATAAGCCGCCGGTTTGCTCTGCGCGGTGCTCGTCCCCGTCTGCGATGCCGCCGGTTGCCCGGTGCTTACCGCGCCTGCCGGCCATACAAATCCGGCGCACAGCACCAGAGACAGCAGTGTGCGCTTCCAGTTTGCTTTCATATAGGCTCCTTTCTCACAACAATTCCCTTGTGATAATGCTGGTGTGAATGTATTCGATGCTCTGCCGCGGCGACTCTCCGGTACGCAGTGTATGCGCCAGCACTTCGATCGCGCGCGTCGTCTGCGCCGAAAAATCCTGATCGACGATGAAATCCAGCCGTCCGTCCTCCAAATACTGGCGCGCATGCGGCGTCAGATCGTGACAGACAACATGAATCCGCCGATTGGGCTTTGCGCGCTCGAGCGCGTCCATACAGCCGCGCACGGACTCGTTTGCCATATAAATACCGCGCAGACGCGGGTTCTGCCGCACCTGCTGCAGTACGCCGTCGTAGGTCAGCTCATACTGCTCGACGCTCTCGATGACGTTGACGTTTACGTTATCATCAAAAATCTCATGCAGACGGTCAAGGAAGCCGCGCACACGCAGTCCGTGTGCCGTGAATTCACGGTTGCCGGTGACGACGAGCACATCCTGTCCCTCAACGTACGGTGCAAGCAGTCCGGCTGCAATCCGGCCGGATTTGACCATGTTCTGTCCGATATGATACAGGCGGCGGCTCTGCCGCACATCCGAGTCGCAGGTAACGACCGGAATACCGATTGCGACCAGCCGGTCGATCTCCTCACTCATCGCTACCGTGTCCGGCGCGGTGACAATGAGACCGTCAATGCCGCGCTCCTCCATGCGTCCGATGGCCTCGAAATACGCACGGTGCGAGCGGTTTTTCAGCTCCTCCACCAGCACATTTACATCATTTAATCCGCGGTTGTGTACAGCCACGCGAATGCCCTCGCGCATCCGGCGGATGAAAAACGCATCCCAGCTCGGCAGAATCACGCCGATGCGGAACGCGCCGTGTCCCGCACGGGCGGCCTGCCGCTGCGACGGCGTTTTGTAGCCGTATTCGCTGATTATTTTCTGCACGCGCTCCCGCACTTCCGGCGCTACATTCGGTCGGCCGTTTACAACTCGGTCCACTGTTCCACGCGATACGCCGCACTGCTCTGCGATCCACTGTGCAGTTACCTTCATAAGATATTCTCCTTTTCAGGCATCCATGTATCCTCTTTTATCCCTAAAAGACACATTTTTGCCACAATACGTTCATATTTTATCATAGTGCAGTAAAGCGCACAAGCGTTTCACCGCATTTTAGACACCAACGTGCAATGTGTTGCATTTTCCTGTGCATTTTCTATTTTAGCACAATGCACGGATATTTTGCACGTTTTTTTTGCGCTCCGCTTTGCTATTTTTCACCAAACAGAAGCCCCAAAATTGGGCGGTGCGCTGAAAAATACGCTGCACCCTTGAAGCACACCCGCAAGTGGTTTATAATAGAATCACCTTATATAAAAGGAGAGAATTCCAATGGGCATTTTGAAAATTGGCGTTGTAGGCTGCGGC
>NZ_JAQEHY010000008.1:242-130095 GCF_027665985.1 Butyricicoccus sp. AM78-15b2TA | reverse complement strand
ATATTTCGGAAAGTGTTAAGAAAACTGTAGTTTCGCGACAGTCAGAGTTCTGCAAATCGCTGCAGCATTGCCGCGCACTCCGCGCGGGTTGCCGTAGCCTTGGGAGCGAGTGTCGAGGACGTTTTACCGGTCAGAATACCGTTCTTGACGCACCACTGCACCGCCTTTTCCGCATACGCGGAAACCGAGCCTGCGTCCGTGTACGCGGACAGGTCTGCCGCGCAGTCCGGCTCACCGGCATAGCGGTACAGCATGGCGGCAAGCTGCTCACGGGTGATATTAGGGAAAGGTAGGAGTTCAAAGAGGAAGGGAAACCGCAGGTGTCCCTTCCTTTTTGCCCCACGCCGTGGGTACGGCGGCGAATCCCTCCCCGCTGTGATTCAGCACCGCAAAACAAAAACACCGCAGACCCCCAGTCCGCGGTGTTCTGTTTTATTCCATTTCGTCAAGGACGGAAAACGCGGCAAGCTGCTCGGTATTGTCCTCGTTATACTCAATCTCACGCGAGTACGCCTTGCAAATGCAGATCTGCGCCCAGTGCGTGACCTCGCCCTTGGCGAGCCACTCGTACACATCGAGCAGCTGAATGACCGCCGTGCTCACGAGCGCCAGCTGCACCTTGTCCTGCACGGCGTCGTCTCCGAGCGCCTTCATAAAGTGCCGGTACAGGAAGTACGTCAGCAGGTTATCGTATTCATGGCGTTTGCCCTGATACGCCTGCAAAAAGTCATTCCTGCGTGCGATAATCTGCGGCAGGCGCGCCTTTGCGCCGGTCAGCAGCGTGCGCCAGTCGTCCTTGTTGATCTCAAAGCCGAGCAGCATCTCGAGCAGGCTCGTGAGCGTGCTCTCCCGCCAGAACGCCTGCGACCACGAAACCGTGTCCCCGTCCGTCTCGTCTGTATCCTCGTCCTCCCCCTCGGGGAACGGGAACAGCAGGTCGTCGTACTGCTCCTGCTGCGCCTTTGCCGTGCGGTAGAGCCTGTCGGCCTTGTCATCGAACGGCGCGTCCTCGCACGCCAGCCGGAACAGCGCATCGCGCATGGAAAACAGCACGTTCTCGAGTTCGGTTTCCGCCTCCGTGCCGGTTTCGGATACGCCGTCTGCCTCGGTCACGTCAAACGCCGGTGCGCCGGTCTGCGCGAGAATCAATTCGGCGGCGGCCTCACAGCACAAGCCGAGACCGTCCTCGCGGCCGTCGGAAAACCATTCGTAATACCGCGGGTGGTCGGTGCAGATCTGCGCCATTTTGTCCTCGCCTAAGTGAAGCAGCACTTCGCACAGGTTGCAGTCGTTCAGCAGCGGACACCGCTCCTCGGCGTCCAGACGAAAATGCGCCGGCTCTCCGGTCTGCGCGTCCGCAGGCGCAATGCTCGCGCGCAAACGCTCGCCAAAATCGCCGGGAACGGTCTCGTAGTACGCAAGGGAATCCTCGTCTACGTCGATCTCCCAGCCGATACAGCAGTTTTCCGTGCAGGCCGAGCCGATGCACCGGAATGCCTTGTAATACGCAGGACGGCGAATGTAGCCCATCCTAATCACCTCTCTTGTCTGTCTCATTATAGCAGACACGGGCGCGGTTGAAAAGGGTCATGACGGCACCGCCTTCTCCCTTGTGTACCGCTTGACCCGCTCGTACCATTCCTGATCAAACGCGGACAGCTGTTCGCTCGACGGCCCGATTGCAGGCTGTGCCGGTGCAGGCTTTGCTCGTTTCTGCATATCCTCAGCGGTGAGAATGCCGTCACGCTCGCAGTTCTGCAGCAGCGTGCGGAAATACCCTGCCGGATTGCGCGGTGCATTCTCAGCCGTCTGTCGGGCGGTATCTAAGAACACCTCACGTTGCATACCCTTGTTCTGCAGCCTGCGCAGTTCCAGACAGAAATTATGGTCAAACTTACAATTCAGTTTTTCTTCCAGTTCGGTCGTCAGACCAGAATCAGCCGTAACTGCTTTCTCTTCTCTGGTCTGCTCTGCTCTACTGTACTCTACTGTTCTCTGCTCTTCTGTCCTCTGCTCTTCTGTTCTCTGCTCTTCTCTGCTCTGTGTACTTTCTTGGCGAGAAATACCGATTTCCTGGCGAGAAATGCCCTTTTCTTGGCGAGAAATAAAGGAGCGCAGAATAAAAGCCTTGCCACTTGGGTTTTTCTCCCTCATTTCGTCCTCGGAGAGCAGCCAAATGTCAAAGTTGATCTGCTGGGCATTTCGTCCTAAGGTTGCGATGAAATACCCCATCTGTATTCTTTTGGATGTGAGAAAGCCGCGTTCATATAACGCAGCATGGAACAAGCCGCTTACCACCAGCTGATCGACTACGGCGGCCAGTGTTTCGATCGTCACGTTTTCCAGTCCGGCGGTGTACTCGCGGAGCTGCCACAGCGTGTCCTCGCGGCCCTCGCCGCTGTAGGCGATGTAGTAGCCCTTGTCGCCGTAGGCAATGTCGAGCAGGCATTCGTACACATACGGCCCGAGCACGCCGAATTTCTGCCGTGCGGCTCTCAGCTTCGGGTCACGGTACAGGCCGATGTCGCGCGGCCACCAGTCCAATCCAACTTTTCTGTTTCTGCCCATGTGAGCACCTCCCTTTACCCTACCGCCGGAACGGATAAAAAATTGACCACAAATGGTCAACTCCGAAAAAAATTTTCCGGGAAATAAAAAAAACATCCCCTGTTCACAGTCAGAGGATGTTAAAATCTGTTCGCAGCCCGCGCGTAAGCGCGTATTCAATAGGATTGCTCTGCAATCCGAAAAAACCGGGAGCATGTATCTCGGTTTTTTCACTTCCGGAGGGAGAAAGTTCCTGCATAGGAACTTTCGTACGACTTTGGAACGGCCTACGGTCCGTTCCTCCTTGTCGGCGAAACTGTAGTTTCGCGACAGGTAATGCAAAAAGAGCTGAAACCTTACGATTTCAGCTCACTTTTGGCGGAGAGTTAGGGATTTGAACCCTAGAGACGCTCATCACGCCTACACGATTTCCAATCGTGCGCCTTCGACCACTCAGCCAACTCTCCATCTTGTTAAGTTGTTGTCGTTTTTGATGACTCATCGCTGACGACTTGTTTAGTATATAACAGAATCCACGTTTCGTCAACCCCTTTTTTTAATTTTTTTGAAAAAGTTTTTTCATGTCGAATCTGCACCGTTTTCCTGCCGCGGCATACGACATCGTAGGGTGCGCATTGCGCGTCCAAATCCAACAACAACGGAACCGATTAAATATAACCGTAGGGTGCGACAAGGTGAATTGCCCAAAGGGCAAGAGAAGGTGCCCTGGGGTACGACCTCGGCGCACCGTTGCTATCCAGTCTGTACACGTTATCCCGTAGGGACGAACAGTGTTCGCCCACAACAGACGTTACCGTTGCGTCCGTGCGTGTGAACCATCGGCGGATTTACCATTCACACGCGCCCATTGAACAGTGGCGTGGGAGCACAATGTGCTCCCCTACGGGATATCCGTCGAAAATGAATTTACATGCGGTGCGCCGAGTCGTACCCCAGGGCACCTTCTCTTGCGGCGTTGCCGCAATTCACCTTGGCGCACCCTACGGTAAATCCTTTCAAAATGATTAAACCTGTGCAGCCCCTTTCAACCGCCAAACGCAAAAAAGAAAACCGCCTGCTCTCACAGACGGTTCTCCCCTGTTTACTTCTGAAACTGCTCGCGCACTTCCATATACTTGATGATCTCCTCAACCGTGCCGTCAAAGCCGAGCACGCCGCTGTTGAGCGACAGATCATAATTCCGCGCGTCATACCAGTCGTGGCCGGTGTGGTGCTTGTAGTAGCGGGCGCGGTACTCGTCGATCTCGGCGATCTTCTTTGCCACCTCGTTCTCGGGCAGCGAGTCCACCTTCATGGCCTGCTCAAGACAGAAATCCTTGTCCGCATGGACGAACACGCGCACAACATCCGGTCGGCCTGCCAGAATATAGTCGGCACAGCGGCCGATCATAACGCACGGACCCTGATCCGCCAGCCGGCGGATGATCTTCACCTGATAGGCGAACAGCGCCTCATCCTTGAGGTAGGACTTGGACGAGTCGTTCGGCACGGGCGTGTTGCCGTGATAATGCGCGCGCAGGCGCGTCAGGAAATCGCCCTTGAGACGCTCGTCCGAGAACAGCATGGCATTTACACCGCTGTCCTCACTCGCCATGGTGATGATCTCGCGGTTGTAGAACGGAATGCCCAGCTTGTCCGCCAGCATCTTGCCGACCGTGCGGCCGCCGGAACCGTACTGGCGCGCGATTGTGATAACGTATGGTTTCACTTTATAACCTCCCCCTATTCTAGTGAGGAGTTAGGAGGTAGGAGGTAGGAGTGGATGACGATAAACGTTTCCCGTAGGGCGCGACGACCCCGGCGCGCCGTTCGTAACGATATGCATACGGTTTATACGGCGCGCCGAGTCGTCGCGCCCTACGGTACGGATAAATCATCGGATAAACTCCTCTCTCCTCCCTCCTATCTCCTGCCTTTCTTCCTCTTACTCACCGAGGTATGCTTTCTTAATAGAGTCATCATTCAGCAGATCGGACGCCTTGCCGGTCTTGACGATTTTGCCGGTCTCAAGGACGTAGCCTCTGTCCGCGATGGACAGCGCCTTCTTTGCGTTCTGCTCTACGAGCAGGACGGTGGTGCCTGCCTTGGACACCTCCTCGATGATCTTGAAGATTTCGCCTACGAACAGCGGCGACAGACCCATGGACGGCTCATCGAGCAGCAGGATGCGCGGCTTGCTCATCAGCGCACGGCCCATTGCGAGCATCTGCTGCTCGCCGCCGGACAGCGTACCGGCTGCCTGATTTTTACGCTCCTCCAGACGCGGAAAACGCTCATAGACCATTTTCAGCGACTCCGGAATCTCATTCTTCGGGCGGGTATACGCGCCCATACGCAGGTTCTCCGCGACCGTCAGACCCGCGAACACGCGGCGGCCCTCCGGAACGTGGCTCATGCCCAGCTTTACGATAGCATGACCCGGCTTGTGCGTAATGTCCTTGCCCTCAAACGTCACCGTGCCGCCCTTCGACGGCAGCAGACCCGTGACCGTGTGCAGCGTGGTGGTCTTGCCTGCGCCGTTTGCACCGATAAGCGCTACGACCTCGCCCTCGTTTACCTCGAAGGAAACATCACGCAGTGCATGAATCAGGCCGTAATACACGTTGATATCCTTTACTTCCAACATTGCCATACTTGTTTCCTCCTTTCTTATTCGCCCAGATACGCCTTAACGACTTCCGGATTGCTCAGCACTTCCCTGGGCGTGCCCTCAGCCAGCAGACGGCCGAAGTTGAGCACATACAGATACTCGCAGATGCCGGAGACCAGCTTCATGTCATGCTCGATGAGCAGGACGGTTACGCCGAACCTCTTACGGACGATTTCGATCGTCTCCATCAGCTCCTCGGTCTCGTTCGGGTTCATGCCCGCGGCAGGCTCGTCGAGCAGCAGCAGCTTGGGGTTGGTAGCGAGCGCACGCGCGATCTCGAGCTTGCGCTGCTTGCCGTACGGCAGATTGGCTGCCTTGTAGTCGGCTACGCCGTCCAGGTCGAACACGCGCAGCAGCTCCATCGCCTTTTCGTCCATCTGCTTCTCCTTTTTGCGGTAGGAGCCGAGGTGGAACATGCTCTCTGCGAACGAGTAGGTGATCTGATTGTGCAGACCGGTTTTTACGTTATCCAACACGCTCAGCTGCGAGAACAGGCGGATGTTCTGGAATGTGCGGGCAACGCCCAGCTTGCAGATTTCATGCGGCTTTTTGCCGATGAGGTTCTGACCGTCCAGACGGATGCCGCCGTCGGTCGGGCGGTACACGCCGGTCAGCATATTGAATGCGGTGGTCTTGCCTGCGCCGTTCGGACCGATGAGGCCGACCAGACCGCCCTTTTCGATTTTCATGCTCAGCTCGTCAACGGCACGCAGACCGCCGAACGAAATGCCGAGCGAAGTAACTTCCAGCATTGCCATGGCTTACGCACCCTCCTTCTTGCCGCCGGCCTTTTCGGCCTTTTCCATCTGACGCATTGCGCGCTTCTCCAGCAGGCGAACCTTGAAGGAGGAGTTGTTGAACAGCATCATTGCAATCAGCAGGATTGCGTAGATGAGCATACGGTAATTGCTCAGGCCGCGCAGCAGCTCGGGCAGCAGCGTCAGCAGCGTTGCGGCGATAATCGAACCCCAGATGTTGCCCAGACCGCCGAGAACGACGAATACGAGCACCAGAATGGAGGTGTTGAAATCAAACTTGGCTGCAGTTACGGTGGAGAAGTTCATCGCGTACAGCGTGCCCGCCATGCCTGCGAACGCCGCAGAGACCACGAACGCGAGCAGCTTGTAGTGCGAGGTGGAGATGCCGATGGAGTCAGCGGCGATCTTGTTGTCGCGGACCGCCATGACAGCACGTCCCGTGCGGCTGTTTACAAAATTCAGCACGAAGAACAGCGTAACGAGGATGAGCACAACGCCCGAGGTGAAGGTGGAGATCTTGGTGACGCCGGATACGCCGATCGGGCCGTTGATGATCATCTTGCCGCCGTCGCCCAGCTGGAAATTCTGGTTGACCAGACTGAAATGCAGACCGGCATCATCCAGACCGAGGTACATAACGTTTACAATGTTTTTGATGATCTCACCGAAGGCGAGGGTTACGATGGCGAGGTAGTCGCCCTTGAGGCGCAGTACCGGCACGCCGACGATGACACCCGCAATCGCCGCAAACAGTCCGGCAACGACCATGGCGACAGCCAGACGCAGCGGCGCCAGCGGAATCGCATCCGCCAGACAGGTGGTGGTGACAATGCCCGCAAACGCGCCGACCGACATAAAGCCCGCATGGCCGAGCGACAGCTCACCGAGGATGCCGACGGTCAGGTTGAGCGAGATCGCCATGACAACATACGCGCAGATGGGCACGAGCAGACCCTTGATCTGGCTGGAGATGCCGCCGCCCGCGATGGCTGCCTGCACGATGATGTACGCAATGATGACAATGCCGAAGCACAGCAGCGTGTCACGTCCGCGCTTGGACGCAGCATAGGATTTTAACTTGTTCATATGACTGCCCCCTTAAACCTTTTCGCTGACGTGCTTGCCGAGCAGGCCGTCCGGCTTGACCAGCAGCACCACGATGAGCACTGCGAACACGATCGCGTCCGACAGCTGCGTGGAAATGTACGCCTTGGCGAAAATCTCGATGATGCCGAGCAGAATGCCGCCGATGAACGCGCCCGGAATCGAGCCGATGCCGCCGAATACGGCAGCGGTGAATGCCTTGATGCCCGGCAGAGAACCGGTGGTCGGCATCAGGGTCGGGTACGCAGAGCACAGCAGCACGCCCGCGATAGCGGCAAGACCCGAGCCGATCGCAAAGGTGATGGAAATGGTCGTGTTGACGTTGATGCCCATCAGCTGCGCCGCGCCCTTGTCCTCAGAAACCGCACGCATTGCCGTGCCGACCTTGCTCTTGCCGGTGAACAGCATCAGAGCGACCATGATGACAATGCAGGCTGCGATGGCAACGAGCGTCACCTTGGAGATCTGCATCTGACCGCCGAACAGGCTGAGCGCATCGCCGGTAACGACCGAGGTAAAGGTCTTCGGGTTGGAGGACCAGATCAGCAGCGCCGCATTCTGCAGGAAGTACGAAACGCCGATGGCCGTGATCAGCACCGCCAGCGACGGCGCCATACGCAGCGGCTTGTAGGCAAGTCTCTCAATAACAACACCGAGCGCGGTGCAGACAATAACAGCCAGCACAACGCCCATCCACGCCGGCCAGCCGAGATAGGTGGTAGCGCAGAAGCACATATAACCGCCTACCATGATAACATCGCCGTGCGCGAAGTTCAGCATTTTTGCAATGCCGTAAACCATCGTGTAGCCGAGTGCGATGATGGCGTAGATGCTGCCCAGACTGATGCCGCTGATCAAATGATTCAAAAAGCTCATGGTTTGGAACACCTCAAATCTTTGTTTCTCCTGTTTATGAAATGGGGCAGTGGTTCGGCAATGGTCAAGCCACCGCCCCACCCCATAACGTTTGGTGGATGATACCTTCTCCGCAGGGCAGCCCGCCCTGCGGTACAGGTATACCTCTTTATAAATAGCGGTAAAGGAGGACTGCTTCCAGACCTCCTTCACTCGCCCTTGCGTTCTTAATATGTCCCGGGCGAGCTTTGCCCGTCCGGGACACCGCTGCCCGCGCCGTGGCGGCGCGACCGCCTTTGCCGTGCAAAGGCGAGGGGGATATCCAAAAAAGTTTCTTCGGAACTTTTTTGGTATCTAAGGGGGACAGCGTCCCCCTTAGACTTAATTTACATACCAACGTAAGCGCCGTTCTCGATAACCATGCCCTTCGGGGACTTGGATACGGCACCGGTCTCATCCCAGGTCATGCCCTCGCCGGTCAGGCCGTCAAAGGTCATGGAGGTGAACTGCTCGATCATCTTGTCGCACAGGTCCTCAGCGGACATATCCGGCGTAGCGCCTGCATTCTCGAGTGCCTGCTTGTAAGCGTAAACACAGTCGTAAGCGTCAGCTGCGAACTGGTTCGGGGTCTCGCCGAACTGCTCCTTGTACTTCTTAACGAAGGAAGCGGTCTTGTCGTCGGTTGCATCTGCGTTGAACGGGGTCAGCAGCATTACGCCCTCAGCCAGCTTGGAATCAAAGCCTTCCATGGTCAGAATGCCGTCCATGCCGTCTACGCCGAAGAACTTCGGTGCGTAGCCCATTGCGTTTGCCTGGGTCAGGATCAGGGATGCCGGCTGATAGTATATCGGCAGGAATACCAGGTCAGCGCCCTTGCTCTTTGCTTCGTTCAGCTGAACGGAGAAGTCGTTCGCGGAAGCATCGGTGAAGGTCTTGTCGGAAACGACCTCGAGGCCCTTGGTCTTTGCCTCTTCTACGAACTTGTCGTGAATGCCGGTGGAGTAAACATCATCGTTCTTCCAGATGATCGCAACCTTGGTGCCGAGCTTCTGCTCTGCGATGTACTGTGCGGATGCGGTGCCCTGGTTCGGGTCCATAAAGCACATCTGGAATACGTTGTCCTTGCCCTCGGTTACTGCAACGGAGGATGCGGACGGGGTCAGAGCGAAAATGCGGTCGCTGTAGTTCTCAGCGGCGGTAGCCTCGCACGGCTTGGAGGTTACGGAGCCGAGGGACAGCTGCATGCCCCAGTCCTTCAGGGTGTTGTAGGCGTTTACCGCCTTCTCTGCGTCGCTCTCGTCGTCCTGATAGTTCAGCTCAAACTGAATATCGCCGCCCTCAGCGTTGATCTCGTCAACCGCGATCTGTGCGCCGTTCTTGCAGGCATTGCCGTAAATAGCATTCGCGCCGGTCAGCGGGCCGGTGCCGCCGATCTTAAAGACAGTGCCGGAAGCGGTGCTGTCGGAGCCGCTGTTCTGCGAATCGGAGCTGCTCGAAGCGGAACCGCCGCAGCCGGTCAGCGCCGTTGCCAGCATCGCGCCGGCGAGGAGCATACTGAGTGTTTTCTTCATGGTGAAATCTTCTCCTTTGTTTCCCCCGAATCGGCATATCCTATCGGGTGTCTTGGATTATGCTTCACATTATACTACCATTTCCGCATTTCGGCTCACTTTTTTTGCGCTGAGAATACAATTTCAGACAATCTACTGATTATCTTTTGAGTAACTTTACGTTTTTTGTATCTTCTCACAAGAACACTTGTCCGCCCTGCAAGGATTCCTGCAAATTACTTCCATTCTGCCGTCATTTTTGCAGGGAGAGCCTGCAAAATTTTTTCTCACGATGAGAACATCATAGACTATCTTCGCTATTCATAAGATATTCGTAGGGCGGAGTACCCTCGCCCTGCGGTGTTCATTCAATCTGTGCAACATTTCAAGGAGGTACCCCATGACCGAAAAACGCCACGGAAAAGGACTGTTATTCATCGTAACGCTGGTTCTCGCTGCCGGTGTAATAAAGTACGCCGATATCCCCTTCGCGCAGACCGTGCGCGAAAAGGCGGCTTCCGCCCTGTCCGGCGCGGCAAACGCGGACCATGTTCTCGCGGTATTCGGCGGCTCTGCCATGCCCGCAGATACCGTTCCCGCGGAATCCTCCGGCGGTGCGGACGATATTTTAGACCGCGACCAGACCCTGTTCCCCGACACGGTTGACCAGACCGTCTATCCGATGGAGTTCGAGCACGCCACGCCGACCTCCGGCACGCTGACGTCCTCTTTCGGCAGCAGGCTCAGTCCCATCACCGGTCAGCCGGGCTTCCACTACGGGCTTGACCTTGCCGCGGACGAGGGCACGCCCATCACCGCCTTCGCGGACGGCACGGTGCGCGAGACCGGCGAATCCGGCTACGGCCTGTACATCATTGTCGATCACGCAGATGGTTTTGCAACCTTATACGCGCACTGCAGCAGCATTTCCGCCAAAGTCGGTGATACCGTCACCTGCGGACAGGAAATTGCCAAGGTCGGTCAGACCGGCAACGCCACCGGTCCGCACCTGCACCTCGAGCTGTGGCACAACGGCGCGGCGCTCGATCCTGCCGACTATCTTGCGCTGTGAGCCGGATTCAGGTTCGTGACGGCTTTCTTGTGCTCATGGCTGCGCTCTGGTGCGCGGATGAGAGCGGCGTGCTCCCCATTTTCCTGCTGGCGGCGGCTGTACATGAGTGCGGACACCTTTTCGTCATTCGTCTGTCCGGCGGCACGGTGCACGCCCTGTGCCTGACCGCCTGCGGCGCTGTCCTGCGGTGCAGCCTGCCGCCATCGCCGTTTTCGCGCGCCGCGATCTGCCTCGCCGGACCGGCGGCCAGCTTTGCGCTCACCGCACTGGCGAACCCGCTCGGCGCGTACCGGCTTGCCGGCGCGAGTGCGCTGCTCGGGCTGTTCAACCTGCTGCCCATTCCCCCGCTCGATGGCGGCATGGCGCTCCGGCACCTCGCGGACGGACGGTTTACACACCTGCTGAACGGGATTGCGGGCGTGTCCGTTCTCGTCCTCCTTGCGGGCGGCGTCCTCCTGTGGAAGTCGGGATTCGGCGGGTGGCTGTTGCTCGTTGGCATTATGATAACCGGCAGTGCATTCCGTAGGGTGCGCCGACCTCGGCGCACCGCATGCAACCCGCATGCACGCGCGTAACCGCAGGGCGAACCATGTTCGCCCACAACACGTTCGATTTTACATTGTTCGGGAGCACACTGCGCTCCCCTGCGGGATAATCGTTGCAGATGAAGCCGCTCCGGACCGCCCTACGATAAATTCTCACAAGCCTTGTAAATTTTGCCGAAATCGTGTAAAATAACGGTACAAAGATTTATCCAAACGAACCAAAGGGCTCACAAAGCCTTTTGATAGAAAGGACCGAATAATTATGCTGGGAAAACGCAGAAAAAAAACTGATCTCCCCGCCGTATGCGCTGTTATCGTAGCGGCAGGCTCCTCCCGCCGTATGGGCGGCGAAAACAAGCTGCTGCTCGAAATTGACGGCGTACCCGTCCTCGCACGCACGCTTTCCGCCTTCCAGAAATGCGCCGCCATCCGCGATATCGTGCTCGTCTGCCGCGAGCAGGACATCATGCCCTATACCGAGCTGGCGAAAGCCTTCTCCATTGACAAGCTGTGCACGGTGACGCGCGGCGGCGAGACCCGCACGGAATCCGTTCTCGCGGGCATCACGGCCGCACCGGAAAATGCCGTGCTCGTTGCCGTACACGACGGTGCCCGCCCGCTCGTCTCCGAGGCCGTTATCACCGAGGCGGTTACCACCGCCGCCGCGTGCGGTGCTGCCGCGCCGGTCGTTCCGGTCAAGGACAGCATCAAGCGCATCGAAAACGGCAATATCGCCGCCGATGTCGCCCGCGACACGCTTGCCGCGGTGCAGACCCCGCAGGTATTCCGCAAGGACCTGCTCCGCCGTGCGCTGACCTCGGCTGCTGAGCGCGGCTACAGCTTCACCGATGACTGCGCGGCTGTCGAGTCGCTCGGCACCATCGTCAAGGCAACCCACGGCAGCTACCAGAACATTAAGATCACCACGCCGGAGGACATTCTCGTTGCGGAAGCGCTCCTCACAAGGGAGGACAAGTAATATGCGCATCGGACACGGTTACGACGTACACAGACTGGTCTCCGGCAGACCGTGCATCATCGGCGGTGTGAGCATTCCGTTTGAGCTTGGTCTGGACGGTCACTCGGACGCGGATGTGCTCACGCATGCCGTCATGGATTCCCTGCTCGGTGCGCTCGCGCTCGGTGACATCGGCAAGCATTTTCCGGATACCGACCCGCGCTACAAGGGCGCGGACAGCATCGCGCTGCTGCGTCACGTTGCCGCACTCGTGCGCGAAAGCGGCTGGCAGCTCGGCAATTTGGATGCGACCGTACTCGCACAGGCGCCCAAGCTCGCGCCGCACATTCTGCAGATGCGCGAGAACCTTGCCGCCGCCATCGGCTGCGCGGTCGAGCAGGTTTCGGTCAAGGCGACCACCGAGGAGGGGCTGGGCTTTACCGGCTCCAAACAAGGCATTGCCGCGCACTGCGTGTGCCTTTTAGAGCGAATCTGAACAGTCTTACATATACATTATGGATAATAGGGGCAACACCGCATAATTGAACAAGAGCGATTTGCGAGCAAATTTTGCGTTCTGACGAGGCACGGATTTGCAGCAATACTTTGTGTATTGCAAAAAGCCGTAACGAAGTCAGGGCACAAAATTTCCGCAAAGCGCCGCAGTTTAATTGTGCGGTGCTGCCCCCAGCAAAGGAAGTGATTCCAATGGATATACAGGTAAACGACATTCTTACCATGAAAAAACAGCACCCGTGCGGCAGCAAGCAGTGGCAGGTGCTGCGTATCGGTATGGATTTCAGGCTGAAATGCCTCGGCTGCGGGCATGAGGTCATGCTGCCGCGCAGCAAGGCGGAGAAAAACATCAGAACCGTAGAACGGGAGGGTGAAATCGTATGTTGATCGACGGCAAGCAAATGCACATTCAAATCACCAAGGGCGATATCGGGCGGTACGTCATTCTGCCCGGCGATCCGGCACGGTGCGAGAAGATCGCGCAGTATTTCGATGACCCGAAGCAGATCGCCCACAACCGCGAGTACACGCTGTGGACAGGCTCTCTGGACGGCGTTCCGGTTGCGGTATGCTCGACCGGCATCGGCGGCCCGTCGGCGGCCATTGCCATGGAGGAGCTGGTCGAGTGCGGCGCGGACACGTTCATCCGCGTGGGCACGTCCGGCGGCATTGTGGACAAGGTAAAGGGCGGCGATATCGTCATTGCCACCGGCGCCATCCGTCAGGAGGGCACGAGCCGCGAGTACCTCCCCATCGAGTTCCCGGCAGTCGCGGATTTTTCTGTTGTTTCCGCGCTGCATGAGGCGGCGCAGGCGCTCGGCTTCCCCTATCACACAGGCGTAGTCCAGTCCAAGGACAGCTTTTACGGCGAGATCCGTCCCGCGCAGATGCCAATCGCGGACGAGCTGACCGCCAAGTGGAAGGCATGGAAGGCGGCAGGCGCGCTCACCAGCGAGATGGAGACAGCCGCGCTCATGATCGTCGCGCAGGTGCTGCACGTTCGGTGCGGCGCGGTGCTCAACGTGCTGTGGAACGCGGACAACGACGATGCTCCCGCCATCCCGCCTGACGCCACCGAGCGCGGCGTAAAGGCCGCCGTGGAGGCCATCCGCGTGCTCATCCGCGAGGACAGCAAGGCATGAGTGAACAACAGAATCAGCAGACAGCGGCCCTCGGCACAGCACCCGTAGGGCCGCTGCTGTTTCGGCTGGCGCTGCCGACCATCACGGCGCAGGTCGTCAACCTGCTGTACAGCATCGTAGACCGTATTTACATCGGACGCATCCCGCTCGAAGGCAAGCTGGCGCTGACCGGCATGGGCGTCACCTTCCCTGTCATCACGCTCATTTCCGCATTCGCGGCGCTGATCGGCATGGGCGGTGCACCGCGGGCGTCTATCGCGCTCGGCGCAAGGGAGCACGACCGCGCGGAACGCATTCTCGGAACGTGTACGGCGGCACTCTGGGCACTTGCGCTCGTGCTGACAGCACTTTTCCTGCTGTTTCAGGCGCCGCTGCTCCGCCTGTTCGGCGCATCTGCCGACACCCTGCCCTACGCGATGCAGTACCTCAACCTCTACGTTCTCGGCACGGTTTTCGTGA
Organism: Butyricicoccus sp. AM78-15b2TA; assembly: GCF_027665985.1. Classification (NCBI taxonomy): domain Bacteria; kingdom Bacillati; phylum Bacillota; class Clostridia; order Eubacteriales; family Butyricicoccaceae; genus Butyricicoccus; species Butyricicoccus sp. AM78-15b2TA. The sequence continues at coordinate 115,918 of NZ_JAQEHY010000008.1, read as the reverse complement.
TGACGTCATTGGGTCTGAACGGCTTCATCACCGCGCAGGGCCGCTCCTCGGTTGCGATGAAAACCGTTGTCATCGGTGCGGTGCTCAACACCGTGCTTGACCCGCTGTTCATCTTCGTGCTGAAAATGGGCGTGCGCGGCGCGGCTGTGGCGACAATTATCTCGCAGGCGGTGTCTGCGGCATGGGTTCTGCGGTTTCTGACCGGAAAGCAGACGGTTCTGCGCCTGAAACGCGCGTATTTCCGCATTGACCGGCCGCTTCTGGCGTCCGCGGTCGGTCTGGGTGCGTCCCCGTTTGTCATGCAGTCCACAGAAAGTCTGCTCACCATTGCGTTCAACGTATCGCTGCAGAAGTACGGCGGCGACGCAGCCGTCGGCGCAATGACCATCCTGACCTCGGTGGCGCAAATGGTGCAGCTGCCGCTGACCGGTCTGGCGCAGGGCGCGCAGCCCATCCTCAGCTACGCCTGCGGCGCGAAGCGGCCCGACCGCATGAAGCGCGTCGTGCAGCTGAATCTCGCGGCGGCGTTCGTGTTCGCGTTTTCGATCTGGGCAGCTGTGCAGCTGTTCCCGCATACGGTCGTGCATCTGTTCACCTCGGATGAGGAGCTGGTCGAACGCACCATCTGGGCGCTGCGCGTGTACTTTGCGCTTGGATTTACCAATGCGTTCCAGACCGGATTCCAGCAGTCGTTTGTGGCGCTCGGCGAGGCGAGAATCTCGCTTTTTCTCGCGCTCGAGCGCAAGGTTTTCCTGCTGATACCGTTTATTTTAATCCTGCCGCACTTTTTCGCGGATAAGCTGTTCGCTGTGTTCCTCGCAGAGCCGGTCGCGGATTTATTAGCCGCGGCTACAACGACAACGCTGTTTTTGCTGCGGTTTCGGCAGATCACGCGAGATATGTGAACCAATTTCCCTGCATCGGCTGTGCGGGGTACACGAGGCGCGTAGCGCTACGCCCTATCCGGGCGGCAGCCTTTTTCAGCATCGGCTGAGCGGGGTACACGAACTGCGCAAGCGTGTTCGCCCCTGACGGGCGGCAGCCTTTTTCAGCACCGCCCCAGCGGGGTACTTGAACCGCGCACGCGGTTCACCCTATCCGGGCGGCAGTCTTTTTCGCTGAGATTCAGCGGGGAGTTGCGCTCTGCGGAGCGCGGGAACGTGCGCTGACGCCGCGCGGGCGCACAAGAGGGTAGACACCTGCGGTTTCCACCCTCTTGTGAATCACCCCTTTCCCTTGGATAGTCTGGCGCAGATTGCCGACATGTGACCGCTGCGAAAAAAAGGAACGGCAGTCGGGTTACCGCAGCGTGTCTTTCTCCGCCTTTTCGCAGTTCACAGATAGCGTACTGCTACACATACGGTTAAATCCACGCAGGCGCGACATACCCGTGTCGCGCAACTCTTTAACGTGTTATACCGGACGGCACCTACGGATTAGGCGTTTGATACTATTTATCTTCGCAGGTGCTGTCTATTACAACGCGCTCACGAATTGCGCAACACGGTCATGTTGCGCCTGCGTTGATTTAATCACATGTGTAGCAGAACGGTATCTGACACTGCGAACAGGTTGCGAAAAACACGGAAGAAAAAATCCTCTGCCGTTCCCTATTTTCAAAGCGGTCACATATATGGAATCTGCGCCGGATTAGGAAGCAAGGGAAAGGTAGGAGTTCAAAGAGGAAGGAAAACCGCAGGTTGTCCTTCCTTTTTGCCCACCGCCGTGGGTACGGCGTCACTCCCGCCGTCCGCAGACGGCGAATCCCCCGCTGAATCTCAGCGAAAAACTTCCCGCCCGGAAAGGACGAACACGCTTACGCAGTTCGCGTGCCCCGGTCAATCCCTGCCGCGAAATTTTGAGATACAAAAAAAGGCTCTGGATATGCTCCAGAGCCTTTTTCTATGCAATTTCAGCGCAAATTAACCGTTTACCGCTGCCTTCAGCGCCTCAACCTTATCGGTATTCTCCCACTTGACGCCAAGCTCCTCGCGGCCCATGTGGCCGTAGGCTGCCAGCTGCTTGTAGATCGGCTTACGCAGGTCAAGCTGCTCGATGATCGCTGCCGGACGCAGGTCGAACACCTTCTCTACGGCCTTCTCAAGCACATCGTCGCCAACAACGCCTGTGCCGAAGGTCTCTACCATGATGGAAACCGGCTCGGCAACGCCGATGGCATACGCCAGCTGAATCTCGCAGCGCTTTGCCAGACCTGCCGCAACGATGTTCTTCGCAACCCAGCGAGCCGCATACGCGCCCGAGCGGTCCACCTTGGTCGGGTCCTTGCCGGAGAACGCGCCGCCGCCGTGACGGCCGATGCCGCCGTAGGTGTCAACGATGATCTTACGGCCGGTCAGACCGGAGTCGCCGTGCGGGCCGCCGATGACGAAACGGCCGGTCGGGTTGATGAAATACTTGGTATTCTCATCCAGCAGATGGGACGGAATGACCTTCTTTACCACCTGCTCGATCATGTCCTCGCGAATCTGCGCGAGGGACACCTCCGGGCTGTGCTGGGTGGAAATAACAACCGTATCCACGCGGACGGGCTGATTGTCCTCGTCATATTCAACCGTAACCTGGCTCTTGCCGTCCGGACGCAGATAGTCGAACGTGCCGTTCTTGCGAACGTCGGTCAGGCGCTTTGCCAGCTTGTGCGCCAGAGAGATCGGCAGCGGCATCAGCTCCTTGGTCTCATCACACGCATAGCCGAACATCATGCCCTGATCGCCTGCGCCGATGGCGAGGTCGGCCTCAGCGGCGCCCTCCTTGCGCTCGAGGGAGTTGTCAACGCCGAGTGCAATGTCGGCGGACTGCTCGTCGATCGCAGTCAGGACAGCGCAGGTGTCGCAGTCAAAGCCGTACTTCGCGCGGTCGTAGCCGATCTCACGAACCGTGTCGCGGACAACCTTCGGGATGTCCACATAGCAGGAAGTGGAAATCTCGCCCATTACCTGAACCATACCGGTGGTGCAGGTGGTCTCACAGGCTACGCGGGCATACGGATCCTGCGTTAAAATCTCGTTAAGGATCGCGTCCGAGATCTGGTCGCAGATTTTATCGGGATGGCCTTCCGTAACCGATTCCGAGGTGAAAAAATGATGTGCCATTAAGTATCAGTTCCTTTCTCCAGTTCATTTTCAGAGCATTAAAAAACGCTCCTCAGCGGGAGCGAAAAGTTCGTTTTGCTCCCTCATCTTTCGTATTCTTACGCCGGATTTGGCACCTTACGTTGCAAAACAACGCAGGTTGCCGGGTTTCACAGGGCCGTTCCCTCCACCGCTCTCGATAAGGACATGTATTCACTTACGCCGTATATTTTATATAAAATTTCCGGCTTTGTCAAGGGGTATTTTCGGCATCCAAGGAGAAAATCGCCGCATTGACATTTTCCGCTTGCACCGTTATAGTAATAGAGGTAAGAATTTGCCCTGCATATTTATCACATCATATGGCCTTCTCAGGCTGACGCACGGCAGCACTTACCCGCATTCACTTTGCGCCAGGGCGATACCTTATTATTGCCTGAACGGCGCTCTGTTTTGTTATGGGAGAGATCAAGGGTATTATGAATGTAAATGTTGGAATCGACATCGGCTCAACGACCGTTAAGATCGTCGTTGTCCGCGATGGAGAGATCATCCACAAGCACTACGAACGGCATTTTTCCAAGGTGCGTGAAAAGGCGGTCGAGCTGGTGCGCGCGGCGCGCGAGCTCATCGGCGAGGACACACCCCTCCGCTGTTCGATCACCGGCTCGGCCGGTTTAGGCGTGGCGAAGGCCGCGGATATTGATTTTGTACAGGAGGTGTTCGCCACCCGCAAGGCGGTAGGCGTGCACGTTCCGCAGGCTGATGTTGTCATTGAGCTGGGCGGCGAGGACGCGAAGATTGTATTCCTCACCGGTCAGCTGGAGGAGCGCATGAACGGCTCCTGCGCGGGCGGCACCGGCGCTTTCATCGACCAGATGGCGGTCCTGCTGGACGTTACGCCGTCCGAGCTCGATGAACTGGCACAGGGCGCGGAGCGCATCTACACCATCGCGTCCCGCTGCGGCGTATTCGCCAAGTCGGATATTCAGCCGCTGCTCAACGAGGGCGCGCGCAAGGAGGACGTTGCCGCGTCCATCTTTCAGGCGGTCGTCAACCAGACCATTGCCGGTCTGGCGCAGGGCCGCGAGGTCAAGGGCGATGTGCTGTTCCTCGGCGGTCCGCTGTTCTTCTTCAAGGGTCTGCAGAAGCGCTTTCAGGAGACGCTGAAGCTGGATGACGCGCACGCGCACTTCCCGGCTCTCGCGCCGTATGCCATCGCGGCGGGCGCGGCGGAGTACGCAGGCGGCACGCAGAAGACCTACACGGTCGATTCGCTGCTCGCGGCGCTCGAAAAGGCGGCGGACGCTCCGGTCGTTGCCAACTACCTGCCGCCGCTGTTCGAGGATGAGCAGCAGTACGAGGAATTCAAGCACCGTCACGCCATGCACGATGTCATGACGCAGAACGTCACCATGTACGAGGGCGATGCGTACCTCGGCATCGACTGCGGCTCCACCACCACCAAGCTGGTGCTCATCGGTGCGGACGACCAGATTTTGTTCCACCACTACCAGTCCAACAAGGGCAATCCGGCGGACGTTATCCGCGAGCAGCTCACCCGCCTGTACGAGCTGTGCGGCGACCGCGTACATATCGTGTCCTCGGCGGTCACCGGCTACGGCGAAGCGCTCATCCAGAACGCCTTCGGCGTGGATTTCGGTCTGGTCGAGACGGTCGCGCACTTCCGCGCGGCGCGGCACTTCTGCCCGGATGTTGATTTCATCATCGATATCGGCGGTCAGGACATCAAGTGCTTCAAAATCCGCAACAAATGCATCGACAATATTTCGCTCAATGAGGCGTGCTCGTCCGGCTGCGGCTCGTTCATCGAGACGTTTGCCCGCTCGATGGGCTACTCCATCGAGGAATTCTGCAAGCTGGGTCTGTTTGCAAAGCACCCCATCGACCTCGGCTCGCGCTGCACGGTGTTCATGAACTCGTCCGTCAAGCAGGCGCAGAAGGACGGCGCGGGCATTGATGCGATTTCCGCCGGTCTGTCGGTATCCGTTGTCAAGAACGCGCTGTACAAGGTTATCCGCGCCCACTCGCCGGACGACCTCGGTCAGCACATCGTTGTACAGGGCGGCACGTTCCTCAATGACGCCATCCTGCGCTCGTTCGAGCAGGAAATCGGCCGCGACGTGACCCGCCCGGCTATCTCGGGTCTGATGGGCGCATACGGTGCAGCACTGCACGCCAAGGACAACCGCAGGGACACCACCACGCTCATCGGCACGGATATCCTCGCAGGCTTCGAGCACAACGTGCGCTCCACGCGCTGCGGTCTGTGTGAGAACCACTGCAATCTGACGATTAACGACTTCGGCGGCGGCCGCCGCTTCATTTCGGGCAACCGCTGCGAGCGTCCGCTCGGCGGCACGAAAAAGGCCGACCTGCCCAACCTTTATAAATGGAAGCTGGAAAAGCTGAAAAGCTACGGCAAGCCGTCCGGCATCGCAAACCCGATTGCAAAAATCGGTCTGCCGTTCGGACTGAATAACTTCGAGCTGCTGCCGTTTTGGACGGCATTTCTGCGTAAACTCGGCTTCGAGACCGTCCTCAGCGACGTTTCCACCCGCGATATGTACATGCAGGGACAGCATTCCATCCCATCCGATACGGTTTGCTATCCGGCAAAGCTGATGCACGGCCACATCGAGAACCTGCTTGAAAAGGGCGTGGACGCGATCTTCTATCCGTGCATGACCTACAACCTCGATGAGGAACGCGCGACCAACCACTATAACTGTCCGGTCGTTGCCTACTATCCGGAGCTTTTGAAGGCGAACGTCTCCGCACTCGCGGACTTCGACTTTATGATGCCGTACTTTGAACTCGCGGACAAAAAGCACTTCACGAAGCACGCCGTTAAGTATTTCTGCGGCAAGTACCCGCAGATCAAGAAAAAGCAGGTCATCGCCGCTGTCGAGGACGCATACATGGCGCAGGACGAATACTACATTGACGTTCGCATCGAGGGTCAGCGCGCCATCCGCTACGCGGACGAGCACGACCTTGACGTTGCCGTTATTGCAGGCCGTCCGTACCACGTTGACCCGGAGATCAACCACGGCATCGACCAGCTGATCGCGTCGTTCGGTCTGGTCATCGTGTCCGAGGATGCGGTCTGGCAGCTGACCGATGCACCCGAGGTACACGTTCTCAACCAGTGGACATACCACTCGCGTATGTACGGCGCAGCCAAGTACGTCACCCAGAAGGAGAACGCCCAGCTCATCCAGCTGGTGTCCTTCGGCTGCGGCATTGACGCCATCACGACCGACGAGATTCGCGCCATCTGCGAAAACGGCGGCAAAATTTACACACAGCTGAAAATCGACGAGATCAGCAACCTCGGTGCGGCAAAAATCCGTATCCGCAGCATGCTGGCCGCCGTAGAGGAGGGACGCAAGCTTGCAGAACAGCAAAACGCCTGAGGCAACGCCCGCATATTCCTACCCGCAGTTCACGGAGGAAATGCGAAAAACCTATAAGATACTGGTGCCGAACATGCTGCCCGTGCAGCTTGGACTCATCTGCCGCCTAATGAAAAACTACGGCTACGACATGGAGCTGCTGCACACCGAGGGTCCGAACATCGCGGAGCAGGGTCTGCGCAACGTGCACAACGACACCTGCTACCCCGCCCTGCTGGTCATCGGTCAGCTGATGGACGCGATCGAATCCGGCAGGTACGACATTCACAAAATCGCGCTCATCCTGCCGCAGACCGGCGGCGGCTGCCGTGCCTCCAACTATATCCATCTGCTCCGCAAGGCACTGGAAAAGAACGGCTACGGCTTTATTCCGGTCATTTCGCTGAACTTTTCCGGTCTGGAGAGCAACCCCGGCTTCAAGCTGACCAAGACCATGCTCGTGCAGGTGGCGTACGCGCTTCTGATCGGTGATCTGATTATGATGGTCGCCAACCAGTGCCGTCCGTACGAGGTCGTGCCCGGCTCGACCGACAAGGCGATCGACATCTGCATGGACGCGGTCACGGGGCGCTTCACCGGCGAGCGCATGGTGCGCTACGGCGAGGTAAAGCACCTGTTCCGGTTCGTGCTGACCGTATTCGGCAAGCTGAAGCTGGATAAAACGCAGAAGAAAAAGCTGGTCGGCATCGTCGGTGAGATCTACGTCAAGTTCTCGCCGCTCGGCAACAACCGTCTGGAAGAATTCCTGCTCAGCGAAGGCTGCGAGCCGGTGCTGCCCGGTCTGATGGACTTCTGCCTGTACTGCATCTACAACTCGGTCATCGACCACGAGCTGTACGGCCGCAACGGCAAAACCGCCGCCGTCTACAAAATGGTGTACCAGTTTGTGCTCGGCAAGCAGGCCGATATCATCAAAATGATGAAGAAAGACGGTCATTTCCGTCCGCCGATGCCGTTTGACGAGGTACGCAAAAAATCGCACGCCATTATCGGTCAGGGTGTCAAGATGGGCGAAGGCTGGCTGCTCCCCGCCGAAATGGTCGAGCTGATCAGCGAGGGCGTGACCAACATCGTCTGCACCCAGCCGTTCGGCTGCCTGCCGAACCACATCGCGGGCAAGGGCATGATACGAAAGATCCGCGAGGTGTACCCGCAGGCGAATATCGTCGCGGTGGATTACGACCCTGGCGCATCGAAAATTAACCAGGAGAACAGAATCAAGCTCATGCTTTCGAGCGCAGAGTAAAGCAAAGAGGACTGCCAAACGCAGTCCTCTTTTTTATGCACAGGCTGTGCATTACTCGTCGATGATGGTGGTGAACGTCAGGGTTTCGCTTTCGTTCGGATGCAGCTTGCGGATGCCCTGCTTGTGCTCAATGGCATGGTCAAGGTGATTGCCGTCCGGCAGGGTGCTCCACGGCTCGAGGCAGACGAACGGCACCTCGAAATCCTTATACGGGCTCCACACCGCGAAATAGTCGAAGTCGGTGAAGTCCATCGTCACACGGCGGTGATTTTTGCTGCTGGCAATGGTCGCCGTGCGAAACGGCAGACCCTCGGTCATAACCGCATCGTTTGCGAACAGCTCACGGGAAATCGGCAGCCTGCCGTCGGTCAGCGGAACGGAAACGCGGTCGGCGGTCAGCATGACGTTCTCGTCGGTTGCAATGCGGCTCAGCGCGTCCGTGCCCTCAAACTCCACATAGTAGTCGGTTATCTTCTCGCCGTCCTCCCAGCAGAGCGTGTAGGCGTCATGACCGCCAACCTCGTAATACATCACGGAATCGCTCGTATTCTTGACGATATGCTCCTTTTTCAGCGCATTTCCGTCCAAAGTATAGCGCACGGTGCAGATAAAATCCCACGGATACATCTTTTTCGTGTACTCGCTCGGCGTGAGCGTGAATTCCGCACAGGTGCCGCTGATTTTCTGTGCCTGCCACTCCAGATCGCGCCCGAAGCCGTGCTGCGTGATCTCATACGGTCTGCCGTCCACGGTGTAGGTCTTGTCCTTGAGCCGTCCCACGATCGGGAACAGAATGGGCGCATGGCGTTTCCATGCCGCCGGATCGCCCTTCCAGACGTACTCCGTGCCGTCCTTTTTGCTCGTAAAGCGGGTCAGCTCGGCACCGAATTCGTTAATTTCCACGCGAAAGCGTTCGTTTTCCAATACCTGCATGGGTTTTTCCTCCTTTACTTGAGGCAATACCACATAATTAAAGCTGCGGCGCTTTACGGAAATTTTGTGTCCTGACTTCGTTGCGATTTCACGGTAATACATCAAGTATTACCGCAAAACCGCGTCTTGTCAGTACGCAAAATTTACTCGTAAATCGCTCTTGTTCAATTATGTGGTATTACCTTAAGTTCAGGATACCCACTTTATCCGGTAAAGTCAAGAAAAAAGGACGAACCAACGGTTCGTCCTTTGCTTTTACTCCAGCTCCGAAATCGCTCTGCGGATTGCGGCATCCTGCTGCTCCACAGCGTCGAGCAGGCTCCTGTCCTCGAGCGGCTTATTGCCTCTCATGGCCTCGGTCAGCACAGCGCTGACCTGATACAGCCGCTCAAAGCCAAGGTTCTGCGCTACGCCCTTGATGGTATGCGCACCGCGAAAGGCAGCTTCCCAGTCCTGCTGCAGGGCCGCGTTGTGCAGGTTGGCGCAGGTCGGGTCGTCCTGATACTTCTTCACGAACTTTTTCACCATGTTCTCATTGCACAGGCGCTGCAGCGTATCCGCATAATCGCCGCCGATCTGTGCGTAAAACTCTTCCAGATTCATGTATGTACTCCTCCTCAGGTCTGTACGTCGTTGCGCTTTTGCTTTGCCCAGTACATCAGCTTGTCCGCCCGGCGGATGGCCTCGACCAGCGGATGCGCCTGATACACACCGCCGATGCTGACGGTCGGGTGGATATTCTTGTACTGCGGTATTTCGGTCGTGTACACGGCTCCCCGAATGTGCTCGAGTGTCGAACGGAATTTCTCCGCCGGGATATGCGACAGCAGCAGCACAAATTCATCGCCGCCGTAGCGGACGAGTGTGTCCGCTGTGTTGACGCGCGCGAGAATGACATTCGCAACGTGCCGCAGCACCGCGTCGCCCGCAAGGTGGCCGTATTCGTCGTTGATCTTCTTAAAGTGGTCAATGTCGATCACCGCCAGCGCCTCCGCCTTTTCCAGCTCGGGCTGCTGGTCCTCGAGGTAGCGGCGCCCGTACGCGCCCGTCACCGGATCCAGATAAAAATCCTCTCCGTGCGAGGCATCCAGCCGGAACTGCCGTCCGCCGCTCGTCACCCAAACGCTGTCGCTGAGCCGGCTGCCCAGCTCGAGCACGCACTCGCGTCCGTCCACGACCAGATAGCGCGAAATCAGCTGATACGCGCACTCGTCGGTAAGCTCCAGCTTGCTCATGTGCGTCTTGTCCTCCATGCAGCAGCAGGAAATGCATCTGCTGCATCTTTTTCCGTGATTCCACACCGGAGAGCACGGTAGGACGCGGTCCGAGAATGTGCCGTCCGCATTCAGCTGCAGGATTTCGCCCCTTTTCGGATCAACCAGCCGCACCACATCAAAAATACGGCTCATGCCCTCCATTGAAGCCGCAAGCTGCCTGCCGGTGACAGCGCCGGAATCCGGCAGCGCCATTTCCGGCAGCATGATATCGGTCTGCATCTCGCGGAACTGACCGACAGCGCCGAGATACCGCGGCTTGGCGTCACTCGACCAGAGCGCACGGGCCGCGAGCATGTACTCGTGTTCCCAGCCGTTCTCCGGAAACCGCAGGGTGATCGGCATGCTGACATCCGGAGCATCCCGCGTGGTAACATACAGCGCGTTTTCCAGGCGGTGAAGGTCATCCTTGCTGAAGATCGTGAATTTTTCCGTATCCGCCGCATCATACAGACGGCTGGCAAACGGCAGCGTATCCGTGTGGTCCGTCACAGAGATGGTGCGCGTTGCCGCATCATAGTCGAACTGAATGCCGCAGGACTGCTTGGCAAAGAAGTCGGTCTTGATACGCTCGGTCTCGAGCGCCTGAATCGAGCGCCCGACCTGCGGCGTCGCCTTCTTGAGCATCATTTCGGCCGAAAGCTGCTGCGTGTGCGCCGTGCTGTGCATATATCCCTCGTTCGCCTCGCGCAGACGCTCCCTGATCTGCAGCGACGCATCGAGCAGGCACTCGAGCAGCAGCGGATTGAACGTGCCGCACTCGCCGTTTACGATCATCTGCAGGGCGGTCTCGTGGTCATACGCGGACTTGTAGCAGCGCACGCTTGTCAGCGCGTCGTACACATCGGCAACCGAAACGACCTGCGCCGCGATCGGGATCTCCTCGCCGGTCAGACCGTCCGGATAGCCGCGGCCGTCGTAGCGCTCATGGTGCCAGCGCGCGATCTCATACGCGGTCTTGAGCAGCGGCTCCTCATTCGAGAACGGCAGGTCGTGCAGGATATCCGCGCCGACCGTCGTGTGCGACTTCATGATCTCGAACTCTTCCTTTGTCAGCTTGCCGGGTTTGTTGATGATCTCATCCGGAATGCTGACCTTGCCGATATCGTGCAGCGCGGACGCATTGGAGATCAGCTGAATATCCTCCTGCGTCAGCGAATAGCGGTCGGTCTTCTGCACCAGGCGGTTCAGCAGCACCTCGGTGATGGTGCGGATGTGCAGCACATGCGGGCCGCTCTCGCCGTTGCGGAACTCGACAATATGGCTGAAGATATTGATCATCAGGTCGCTGATCTTTTCTTTTTCGTAAATCTGCTCGGCGGCAAGCCGCATCAGCCGCTTCTGCTTGGCGGCCAGTATCAGCGCGTTGACCACGCGGCGGCGCACGACCATGCGGTCGAACGGGCGGCTGATATAGTTGGTAACGCCAAGGTCATACGCGCGCTCGATGTGCTCGATGCCGTTCTCCGCCGAGATCATCACCACCGGGATATCCTCGATCTGGCGGTTGTTGTTCATCGCGGTCAGCACGTCAAAGCCGTTCATCTCCGGCATGACCATATCCAGCAGGATAAGGTCGATATCGGTGTGCGCCCGCAGCAACTCGATCGCGCGTGCGCCGTTTTCTGCCTCGATAAAATTGTATTCATCACCAAGAATATCGGCTAAGATCGTGCGATTCAGCTCGGAATCATCTACGATCAGAATCGTGCTTTTCTCTTTCATTCGTGCTAAAACCTCCTGCCGGTCAAGCAATAGATACCGTGATTGATTGATCACAGGCCGCATAAAACAAATCGTGTTCCTGCATGCATCTGCATGCATAAAAGCCGAAGTCTGCAGGGCAGAAAACCGGCAGGGATAACGCTAAAATAATCCATTAGTATGATAACATTCTTTGCAGGTTTATGCAAGCTATTTTGTTTTGAAAATGCAGATTTTTTAACATTTTACACGTTTTACCCTAAAAAAAAAAAAAAAAACGCACTTTTGCCTGCTTTTCAGCCTGCCGAAGCAAGCATGCAGCGTATCAATATGCAAAAGGCAAGCCCGACTCCCGCAGGAATCAGCACCGCCGCCAGTGTCCACTTTGCGCTGCGCGTCTCCCGCAGGATGGTAAGGCAGGTTGTCGAGCACGGCGCGTGCGCCACGGTGAGCACCAGTGTGCAGAGCGCGGTCTGCACCGTCCAGCCGTTTGCCAGCAGCAGCGCGCGGAAGGAGGCAAAGTCCACGCCGGAGGCAATCGTGCCGGACGAGAGGTAGCCCATCACGATGAGCGGCATGACCAGTTCGTTCGCCGGAAAGCCGAGGATGAACGCAAGCAGAATCACGCCGTCTATTCCGAACACCCGCGCTGCCGGGTCTAAAAATGCCGTGATGTGCGACAGGATAGCGGTATTCCCTATCTGCACATTGGCGAGCAGCCAGATGAGCACGCCCGCCGGAGCCGCCACAGCGGCGGCTCTCGCAAGGACGAACAGCGTCCGGTCGCGCACGCTGCGCACGATAACGCGCCCAATCTGCGGCATGCGGTACGGCGGCAGCTCGAGCGCAAACGACACCGCCTCTCCGCGCAAAACCGTTGCCGAGAGCATGCGCGACACGAGCAGCGTCAAGCCCACGCTTGCCGCGATGACGCCGGTCAGCAGCAGCGCGCCGCCTGCCGCGCTGCCCGCGAAGAACACCGAGCACAGAAAAATAAGCAGCGGAAACCGTCCGTTGCACGGCGCAAAGCTGTTGGTGAGGATGGCAATCAGCCGCTCCCGCGGCGAGTCGATGATGCGGCAGCCTGTCACGCCGCAGGCGTTGCACCCGAAACCCATGCACATGGTAAGGCTCTGCTTGCCGCTCGCTCTCGCGCACTGGAAGGCGTGGTCAAGCTGAAACGCCACGCGCGGCAGGTAGCCCGCGTCCTCGAGCAGCGTGAACAGCGGGAAGAAAATCGCCATCGGCGGCAGCATGACCGAGACAACGGTTGCCAGTACGCGCCATAACCCGTCGGTCAGCATCGAGACGAAAAACGGCGGCAGTCCCAGCTTCGCAAGCGCGCCTGCAAACGGCGTGCCGAGTGCCAGAAGATGCGTGCTCAGCCACTCGCTCGGCACGTTTGCGCCGAATAGAGTGATGTAAAACACGCCTGCGAGCAGTAAAAGCATGAGCGGCACGCCGAACCTCCGGCTGAGGATAACATCGTCCGCTTTATCGTCCCGCGCGCAGGCGCATTCCGGCTGTCTGACGCACGTCAGCGCGATCTCCTCCGCGCGGAGTGCCGCCGCTGCGGTTGCAATATCGTCCCTCTGCTCCTCCGTCAAATCCTCGTCCATCGCCGGATAGCGGATGGCGGTCGGGTGCGTTTCATTTTCGCCTGCCGCCGCTCGGCGTATCGCGGCTTCGAGCTTGTGCAGACCCTTTCCCTGCCGTGCGGCGCACGGTATCACCGGTATGCCAAGCTCCCGCTCGAGCGCGGCAACATCAATCTCAATGCCCTTTTTCGCGGCTTCATCCATGAGATTCAGGCACAGAATGGCGTTTTTCTGTACCTCCAGTACCTGCAAAGCAAGGATGAGGCTGCGCTCCAGACAGCCTGCGTCCGCCACGAGCACCACCGCGCACGCCTGACCCGAAACCAGAAATTCCCGCGCGGCACGCTCCTCCTCCGAGTGCGCCCGCAGCGAGTAAGTACCCGGCAGGTCGGTCAGCGTCAGACCGCCGCCGCGCAGCCTGCCCTCGGCGCACGCGACTGTTTTTCCGCTCCAGTTGCCGGTGTGCTGACGGCTGCCGGTCAGGGCGTTGAACACGGTCGATTTGCCGACGTTCGGGTTGCCCGCCAACGCCACGGTGCGCCTCATGGCTGCACCTCGATTTGAGCGGCATCGCATTTACGCAGGGCAACCACCGCACCGCGTATCCGGTACGCGATCGGGTCGCCCGAGAGCGCACGCCGCACACAGGTTACGCGCGTGCCCGGCACTAACCCTAAATCCTGCACGCGCCGCCGCATGCCGCCGCTGAGGTGCAGCGCCGCGACCCGCGCCCGCTGTCCGTCCCGCAGCGCCGACAGCGAAATATTTGCCGAATCTGCCATCCAATCAGCCCCTTATCCATAATTTCTGCTTACAGACTATGCACTTTTGCGAAATTTGGTGCTACTCCGCCCTGCCTGCACATATAGTAAGGCAGACCCCAAAGGAGGCTCGGCTGCATATGAAAACAAGCGAATCCTATCTGCCCGAGGGCAGCTACATGGTACAGCCTGCGGTCCGGCAGGCATTTTCGACACTCGGCGCGCTGCGGCAGGCGCAGGACGAGGGACGCATTCTGGAAGCTGTCGCACAGCGGTGCACCGCCGCGCACGACCTGCTGTTCGACCTCGGCATCGCGCAGGGCATCCTGCCGCGCGTGTCCTGCGCGCTCGGCATCGAGCAAGGCGACACGCGCGAGATTGCCATCCTGTCGCGTGTGGGCAAGCCCACCTGCTTCGTCGTCACCGATATCGACGAGAGCACGGACCCGCCCACGGCGTGGCTGTCGCGCACCATCGTTCAGCAGAAGGCGCAGGACCGGATGCTTGATTCCCTCCGTCCGGGTGACGTGATTCCGGCGCGTGTAACGCATCTGGAGCCGTTCGGTGCATTCGTGGACGCAGGCTGCGGCGTGCCGTCGCTCATCGGCATCGAAAATCTGTCCGTGTCGCGCATCTGCCACCCGGGCGACCGATTGACCGTCGGGCAGTCCATTTTAGCCGCTGTCCGCACCGTGGAGCCGGAAAACCGGCGAATTTCACTCACCCACCGCGAGCTGCTCGGCACCTGGGCGCAGAACGCGGCGCTGTTCTCCGTCGGTGAGACCGTGCGCGGCGTTGTCCGCTCCATCGAGCCGTACGGCGTGTTCATCGAGCTTACGCCCAACCTGTCCGGCCTTGCGGAGCCGCGCGCGGATCTGCGGCCCGGCATGGCGGTATCCGTGTACATCAAGTCCATCCTGCCGCAGCGGATGAAGGTAAAGCTGACCATCATCGACGTTCTCTCACCGTATGACGCACCGACACCGCCACGGTATTTCATCACGGGCGGACATATTGATGCGTGGACCTATACGCCGGTTGGGTGCGATAAAAAGCCGGTTAAAACCGTTTTCGAGTGAACAGCGAAAAAAAATGGAGAATGAAACCGTCACGTTCATTCTCCATTTTCCATTATTTCTGATTTTTCACTCTATCCCAGTACGCTTTCGCGGCCTGTTCGGTCTTATTCGGGCCGTATTCGTAGTATTGTGCGCCGCGCAGCTCCTCAGGCAGATACTCCTGCTGCACCCAATGGTTGGGGTACATATGCGGATACTGATACGTCAACCCGCGGCCTAATTTCTTTGCGCCGCCGTAATGCGTATCCTTGAGGTGCGCCGGAATATCGCCTGCCCTGCCCGCCCGAATATCGGCAATGGCGGCATCAATGCCATTGATGGCACTGTTGGATTTGGGCGCAGTTGCCATCAAAATGATCGCTTCCGCGAGCGGAATCCGCGCCTCGGGCAATCCCAGCTGGAACGCGCTGTCCACGCACGCCTTGACGATGGCGGCGCACTGCGGGTACGCCAAACCGATATCCTCACTTGCAATGACAAGCATGCGCCGCGCCGCGGAGATCATATCGCCTGCCTCGAGCAGCCGCGCGAGATAATGCAGCGCCGCGTCCGGGTCGGAGCCGCGCACGGACTTCTGCAGCGCCGAGAGGATATCGTAATGGCTGTCACCATCGCGGTCGTAGCGCATGTTGGAGCGCTGCGCCGCCTGCTGCGCGTCCGCGAGCGTAATGCCGTCCGCCCCCGCACCGGAGACGAGCAGCTCGACCGCGCCGAGCGCCTTTCGCACGTCGCCGCCGACCGCCTGCGCGATGTAATCTGCCACGCCGTCCTCGACCGGCTTTGCGTCCTCGCCCATGGCAAGTTTCAACGCACGTTCCACTGCACGGCGCATATCGGCAGCCTCGACCGGCTTGAACTCGAATACCGTGCAGCGGCTTAAAATCGCGTTGTAGATGTAAAAATACGGGTTTTCCGTCGTGGATGCGATGAGCGTGATCTTGCCGGTTTCGATGAACTCCAGCAGGCTCTGCTGCTGCTTTTTGTTGAAATACTGGATCTCATCGAGGTACACAAGCGCACCGTTCGGCGCAAGAAAGGTGTCCAGCTCGTCGATGATCGCCTTGATATCGGCAATGCCCGCTGTGGTGGCGTTCAGGTGGTACAGCTTGCGGTCGGTCTGCTGCGCGATGATGGACGCGACCGTGGTCTTGCCCACGCCGGACGGCCCGTAAAATATCAGGTTCGGGATGCTGCCGCTTTCAATGACGCGGCGCAAAAGGCCGTTTTCGCCCAGTAAATGCCGCTGCCCGACCACATCGTCCAAAGTCTTCGGACGGATTTTGTCTGCTAAAGGTTGGTACATAATTTCACCTTAACCATTTTTTTCGTAGGGCGTGACAAGGTGAATTGCCCTGCAGGGCAAGAGATGGTCCTCTGGAGGACGACCTCAGCACGCCGTTGTAAACCATCTGCATACCGTTCAATGCGGCGCGCCGAGTCGTCGCGCCCTACGATTATCGTTCATATGTTATGAATTATACCACAAATTTTAGTTATCGACAAACCCTCTTGACTTTATCGCTTTATTATGATAAACTATCCCCATCAAAGAAAACGAACACAGGAGGTCTTCCCATGGACAAGCCTTTTCTCGATAAGCTGCGCAAGATCGACCCGTATGTGCCGGGCGAGCAGCCGAAAACCGACAATATCATCAAGCTGAACGCCAACGAAAACCCGTACCCGCCCGCTCCGGGCGTGACCGAGGTTCTGCGCACGTTTGACGCCGCAAAACTCGCGATTTACCCAGATGCGAACGCGAAAGCACTCAAAACCGCTATCGCAGAGCGGTTTGACCTGCAGCCGTCGCAGGTATTCCTCGGCAACGGCTCGGATGATGTGCTCGCGCTGGCGTTCCAGTCGTTCTTCTGCTCGGACAAGCCTATCCTCTATCCGGACATCACCTACTCGTTCTATCCGGTCTGGTGCGATCTGTTCCGCATTCCGTACGAAAACATGCCGCTTGACGAGGATTTCTGCGTCAATGTGCGTGATTACGACAAGCCGAACGGCGGTATCGTGCTGCCGAATCCGAACGCGCCGACCGGACGCGGCGTAACGCTCGAGTTCCTCGAGGACCTGCTGCAGCACAATCAGGACTGCGTTGTCATCATCGACGAGGCGTATGTGGACTTCGGCGCGCAGAGCGCGGTTCCGCTGCTCGGCAAGTACGAAAACCTGCTCATCGTGCAGACAACCAGCAAGTCGCGCTCGCTCGCGGGCATGCGCATCGGCTACGCGCTCGGCTCGGAGACGCTGATTTCCACGCTCGAAGCGGTTAAAAACTCGTACAACTCGTACACGATGGACGCCATCGCACTCGCTGTCGGTGAGGCATCCATCCGCGACGAGGATTATTTCCAGCAGACCTGCCGTAAGGTCAGCACCACCCGTGACCGCTCGGCGGAGGCGCTGCGGGCGCTCTGCTTTACCGTGCTGCCGTCGCTGACAAATTTCCTGTTTGTCACCCACCCGAACAAGAAAGCACCAGATATCTTCGCCGCCCTGCGCGAAAAGGGTATCTTTATCCGCTATTTCAAGCTGCCGCGCATTGATAATTACCTGCGTATCACCGTCGGCACAGATGAGCAGATGGATAAGCTTATCGCCGCGCTGAAAGAGATTCTGTAAGGAAAAACCCTCTCAAACGAGCAATGTCAGTAAGTTAAGCTGACATTGCTCTATGAGAGGGATTTTTTCTGTTTACTTCTGCGGAATGGTATACTGCTTTGCCCGTTCGCTGTCCGCGACACCCTTAGTTGTCGGGTCATTGACGGCGTTCCACACGCTCGACAGCACAAGGAACAGGCAATACGGATTGCGCACCGCATTGCAGAGCAGCGCGCCGACACTCTCCCAGGTGGTGAGGTCAGCGGCGGTCAGACCGGCATACGCCAGCACCGCAGCGAACGCGCTCACGACGATCTGCACCCAGAATACCGGATTCCTAAGCCGCACCTTCCAGTTCACTCGACTTCCTCCTTTTCCAAATCACTGATGCGGTGGTTAGCCACGCGGACACGCTCGTCCAGCAGCGCGACCTGCTGCTCCAGCCTGAAGGTTCGGGTGATGAGGTTATTGTGCTTTTCGACCTTCTTTTCAAGCTGTTCGATGCGGTAATTAACCAGCTTTCCGGAGACGATAATGCCGCCGGCCGTGCCCGCCAGCGTCCCCAGCAGACTCAGTCCCGCAATGATGATCTCAGCTGACACGTTTTCACCTCCTTGCTTTGCATAAGTGCCTGCACCCATACGCCGTTCAGAGGGGAAAATTGACCACGAATGGTCAACTCGGTCGAAAACTATTTCTATTTTCTTTTATTTTTCTTTGAGCGCACCCTTTTCGATGTTCGCCTGCAGAATGTTATCTGTCAGCTCATACAGGTACGCCGAGCCTTTCTCCGTGCGGCTCTGGCGACCGTAGACCTGCTTGGCGGTCACATCGTGGTCAGCCCAGTCGCTGCCGCCGTTGCTGTTGTTGAGCAGAAGCGGCTGCAGATTGTCCATCGCGTGGGCAAAGTGCGCCTCGGCTGTCTCATCGGCCTCAAATTCGTCAAAAACAGCCATCAGCTCGTGCTTCTGGTCGTCCGGCAGGAGCGAATAAATGCGCTGCTTTGCCGCGTCCTCGCGCGTCTTCTGCGTCTTCAGACCGTCGGCGTCGTAGGCATAGGTGTCGCCTGCGTCAATCTCCACCACATCGTGCAGCAGGCACATGAGCATGACCCGCGCCACATCCACCGGCTCGTTGGAATATTCCTGCAGCAGATACGCCATGATGGCCATGTGCCATGCGTGCTCGGCGTCGTTCTCGCGGCGGCCGTGACCGGAGAGATGCGTCTGCCGGAAAATATTCTTCTCCTTGTCGATCTCAAGAATGAAATTCAGCTGTTTCTGCAGCCGTTCGTCCATAAATCTGCCTTCTTTCTGCCGAAATGAAAACGGGTACAGCCTGCGCCATACCCGCCGAATTATTTATCTTTGAGGAGCGTGTTCAGCTCTTCCATAAAGGTGTTGATGTCCTTAAACTGGCGGTAGACCGAGGCAAACCGCACATACGCGACCTCATCAACCTTACGCAGCTGCTCCATGACAAGCTCACCGATGACCTTGCTGGAAACCTCGCTTTCGAGCGAGCTGAACAGCTTCTGCTCGACGTGATCGACGATCTGTTCCAGCTGCATCAGCGAAACCGGGCGTTTCTCGCACGCCTTCACCAGACCGTTGAGCAGCTTCTGGCGGTCATACGCCTGCCGGGTGCCATCGCGCTTGATCAGCATAAGCGGCATGCGCTCCACCGTCTCGTAGGTGGTAAAGCGTTTTCCGCAGTGGAGACATTCACGCCGGCGGCGGATGCTGGTACCCTCGTCCGTCGGACGGGAGTCCACGACCTTGCTGTCTTCAAAGCTGCAAAATGGGCACTTCATCGTACTTCCCCCTTGTGAACACCGCTTCACACGCGTGGTTTGTTATCTGTCTGCTGTTATTATACTACGCGGGGTGCTGTTAAGTCAATTTTTTATTGTGATAAAGCGGCACCTTTTCCTGCACTGCCCTATCCGGGCGGCTCTTTTCTCTGTGCCGGTCACCCTGTGCCGATAAACAAACGCAAAAAAGGCACCCGAACGGGTGCCTTTTCGATAGTCGTTAGATCTTGCGACGGCGGCGGAACTTCTTACGGAAGAAGCCCCACAGACCGGTAGACAGCATAACAGACGACCAGCCGCCGGCCAGGATACCGACGATCAGCGGCAGCGTGAACTGCTTGAGCGACGGAACACCGAGGATGTATACCATGCCGATGGTGAACAGCGTGGTAAGCGTGGTGTTGATGGTACGGCCCATGGTCTGCCAGATGCTCTTCTCGCCGATGACCTCAAACGGCTCCTTGCGCGCGGTGCGCAGGTTTTCACGAACGCGGTCGAATACGATGATGGACGCGTTGATGGAGTAGCCGAGGATGGTCAGTGCAGCAGCAATGAAGTTGCTGTCGAGCGGAATCTGCAGCAGAACGTAAACGCTCAGCATAACGAGCAGGTCGTGAACCAGGCAGCAGATCGCAGCCAGACCACTGGTCAGCTCGAAGCGGAAGGTGATGTACACCAGCATCAGCAGGATTGCAAGGATCGAGCAGAGGAATGCCGAACGCTGCAGGTCGCTGCCGACAGAAGCGGATACGTCGTTGTTGTTGAGGATATCGGTATCGGCAAGGCTGTACTTCTCCAGCATCTTGTCGATCACGGCAGCACGCTGCTCGGAATCGATCGAGGTGGAGCGGATCAGCACGTCCTCGTTGCCGTCACCGGAGGAGGTTACAGAGGATGCGTCCACACCGGTTGCGTCCTTGAACAGATCGCTGACCTCGGTCTGGATATCCTGCGTAACAGCGGTATGCATGTTGAACTCCATCTCGGTACCGCCGGCAAAGTCGATGCTCAGGTTGAACAGGTTCTTGCCGAACGGCAGCAGGATCAGCGCGACAAGGCCGGTAGCGACCAGTACGACAGAGATACCGCCAAAGATCTTGAAGTTCTTGAGGATCGGGAAATGCTTCTTCTCTTCCTTGCGCTCACGCAGACCGTAAGCCTTCGGGTTGCGGATGTGGAAATCCACCATGCGGTTGAGCAGGAAGTGCGTGATGGTCAGCGCGGTGAACATGGACACGATAACACCGATGCCCAGCGTGGTAGCGAAGCCGACGATCGTGCCGGTGCCGAGGAAGAACAGCACGCCGCACGCGATCAGGGTGGTGATGTTGGAGTCCAGAATTGCGGTGAATGCACGCTTGAAGCCGGAGTCGATAGCGCTCTTGACGGTCTTGCCGGCAGCCATTTCCTCCTTGATGCGCTCGAAGATAATGACGTTTGCGTCAACCGCCATACCGATGGACAGGATAATACCTGCAATGCCCGGCAGGGACAGGTTTACGCGGATCAGGCTGAACAGCAGCGCCTCGATAACCATGTAGAAGCACAGAGCGAAGCAGGAAACAACGCCCGGAACGCGGTACATGATGATCATGAACAGCATAACGAGGATCAGACCGATCATACCTGCCTTCAGGCTGGAGCTCATCGCGTCTGCGCCCAGCTGCGGGCCGACAGAGCGAAGCTCTACCTGCTTGAGCGAGAACGGGATCTGACCTGCGTTGATGAGGTTTGCCAGCTCGGTCGCGCTGTCGCGGGTGAACGAGCCGGAGATTACGCAGCTGTCGCTGTCGATCTTGGAAGAAACGGACGGTGCGGAAATAACCTGATCGTCCATGACAATAGCCATCACGTTGGTGCCGTCAGTGCGGGCCGCGATGCTCTCGGTCGCTTCAGCAAACTTCTGCTTGCCCTCAGAGGTAAACTGTACCTCTACATAATGGGTATCCGCAACTTCGTTGCCGGTCGGGCGGCCATAGCCGTAAGTAGCTTTCTTAACGTCAGAGCCGGTCAGCCACTCCTTGCCGTCAGCATCAACAAAGGTGAGCTGTGCGGTGGTGCCGAGGGTCTGTACGGCCTCCTCCGGGTTGGTGATCTGCGGGATCTCAACCGTTACGCGGTTCTCGCCGCTGAGGGATACGGTAGCCTCGGTAAAGCCCTTACCGGTCAGTCGCTGACGGATGACCTTCTGTACCGAGTTCATGTCGTCGGACAGGTTGCTGGTGTCGTAGCCGTCCGGGATTTCGGCCTCGTATACGATACGGGAGCCGCCGACCAGATCCAGACCCAGACGGATACCGTTGTCGGTATCGAGTACGCTCGGGATGATGGCCTTCAGACCGGAGTCTGTCGTGTCTGCAGAATCGGTCGAAGCCGAGTCAGCAGAGGTGTCAGCAGACGCATCCGTGCTGTCTGCCTTGTTGTCCGCCTTGTCTGCGCTGCTGTCGGTAGACGAGGTATCGCTCGTATCCGTCGCAGACGTGTCGGACGTTGCCGTGTTCCGGAACGGCATGGTCCAGCCGCCCGGAATGTACACTCCTGTTACCGCCGTCACGCCGAGGAAAATGATGATCAGCATGACCGCGATAAAGGAAGTTACACTCTTTTTCACTTGCAAGTGCCTCCTTTATTTTTTTGTTACACAACTGATTTAGTATACAGCATAATAGCCAAAAAGTCAATCATTCTGCACATATTGTATAACAATTCCGCGCCTGTGGCGCGTGTGCAATAGAATATCCCGCTGCGCGGGATATTCATAAAAACCGTGGGGCATGTACCTGTGCAGCGCAGCTTTTTAATGCCGCGTAAGGTTAGCACCGGTTTTTATACCGGTAAGCATATTTGTGTGCCGCGTGCGGCGCGCAAATATGCGCCCGTGATGTATCCGCGCCGTGTGCGGTACATCCTATCTCGTTTCAGACTGTGATCTGAAACGAATCAAAGGTTGATCTCTACCTTTACATCCTCACCGGTGAGGTACGGCGCGATCGCCGGACGAACACACTCGTTCAGGAACTCGTCTACCTGAGACGGGCAGCGGCCGATGTAAGCGGACGGGTCGAGGTGCTCGAGGATCTGCTCACGGGTCATGCCGAACATCGGGTCACCGGCAATGCGGTCAACCATATCGTTCTCCAGACCCTCCTCCTTGATGCGCTTGCCCGCAGCCATGGAGTGCTCGCGGATGCGCTCGTGCAGGTCCTGACGGTTGCCGCCGCGCTTTACGGCGTCCATCATGATGTTCTCGGTTGCCATGAACGGCAGCTCGTTCATAACGTGCGCCTCGATGACCTTCGGGTAAACGACCAGACCGGAAACGACGTTGATCATGATGTTGAGGATTGCGTCAACGGCAAGGAATGCCTCCGGCACGGAAATGCGCTTGTTCGCAGAGTCGTCGAGCGTGCGCTCGAACCACTGGGTAGCCGAGGTGAACGCCGGGTTCAGGCTGTCGCAGATGACGTAGCGCGCCAGTGCGCAGATACGCTCGGAGCGCATCGGGTTGCGCTTGTACGGCATAGCGGACGAGCCGATCTGGTTCTTCTCGAACGGCTCCTCTACTTCCTTCAGGTGCTGCAGCAGACGCAGGTCGGTTGCGAACTTGGAAGCGGATTCTGCGATACCGGCGAGCGTTGCGAGCGTCTGCGCGTCGATCTTGCGGGAGTAGGTCTGGCCGGAGACCGGAACCACGCCTGCAAAGCCGAAATCGTCGGCAATGCGCTTCTCCAGCTCCTTAACCTTGCTCTCGTCGCCGTCAAACAGCTCCATGAAGGACGCCTGCGTGCCGGTCGTGCCCTTGCTGCCGAGCATGCGCAGGTTTTCGATGCGGTATTCTACCTCGTTCAAATCCATCAGCAGCTCGTTCATCCACAGGGTAGCGCGCTTGCCGACCGTGGTCAGCTGCGCCGGCTGGAAGTGGGTGAAGCCGAGGGTCGGCTGGGACTTGTGCGCATCCGCGAACTGCGCCAGCTTGTCCAGTACGGTCGCCAGCTTTTTGCGAACCAGCAGCAGACCCTCGCGGATCTGGATGATGTCGGTATTGTCGCCGACATACGCGCTGGTAGCGCCGAGGTGGATAATGCCGGCCGCCTTGGGAGCCGCCTTGCCGAAGGTGTAAACGTGCGCCATAACGTCATGGCGTACCTCCTTCTCGCGCTGACGGGCCATATCGTAGTCGATGTCGGTCAGGTGCGCGGCCATCTCGTCCACCTGCTCCTGCGTGATCGGCAGACCGAGCGCCCGCTCCGCCTTAGCCAGCGACAGCCACAGCCGACGCCAGGTGGAGAACTTCATATCCGAGGAGAAGGTGTAGAGCATCTCCTTGGAAGCGTAGCGCGAAGAAAGCGGGCTTTCGTACACGTTGTTCATGTTATTCGTCCTTTCCGGTGTGTATTTTATCCAAATTATAACGAAATAACGGACTTGGATGGTATCTAATCTTCCATAACAGTCCGATTTTAGTTTAACACTTTGCACCGGTCATTTCAAGCAAAACCGACCGGTTTTGCGCTATCTTGTAGCAATAAACAAAGTTTGCAGCGGTTTCGCCGTTAGATTTTGCGTCCTCCCCTTTTTCCTGCACCGGCTGCGCGGTTCAAGTGCCCCAGAGGTTCGGTGCAGAAACCAAAAAGCAGCACCCTTTTCAGAGTGCTGCTCGGAATTACGAAGGCTTACGCGTTCTTGATAAACGCTTCGAGGCGGTCGAGACCCTTGTCAATCTCGGTGAGCGAGGTTGCATAGCTCCAGCGGATGAAGCCCGGCGCGGCAAATGCGGTGCACGGAACGGTCGCAACCAGACCCTTCTCAAGGAACAGCTGCGCGAAGTCCTCGGCGCTCTCGATGACCTTGCCGTACATGGTCTTGCCGAGGAAGCCGGTCATGTTCATCATAACATAGAACGCGCCCTCCGGCTTGATGCAGGAAACGCCCTCGATCTTGTTCATGCGCTCTACCAGATGGTCGCGGCGCTGCTCGAACGCCTGCTTCATCACCTGCATATCCTCCTGCGGGCCGGTCAGTGCAGTGATAGCCGCCTGCTGCGAAATGGTGGACGGTGCAGAGGTGGAGTGGCTCAGGTAGTTCGCCATCACCTTGGCCAGCTGCGGATTGGACGCGCTGTAGCCGATACGCCAGCCGGTCATCGCGTAGCTCTTGGATACGCCGTTGACCAGAATGGTGCGCTCTTTCACGTCCTCGCCCAGAGAAGCGAAGGACACAAACTCGTTGTTATCGTATACAAGGTTGCAGTAAATCTCATCCGCGATAACGTAGATGTTATGGCGGCAGCAAACCTCAGCGATCGCCTCCAGCTCGGCCTTGGTGTATACCATGCCGGTCGGGTTGGACGGAGAGTTCAGCATGAACACCTTGGTCTTGTCGGTAATGGCGGCATCCAGCTGCTCTGCGGTGATCTTGAAGTCCGCCTCCTCGGTTGCGGCTACGATGACCGGGATTGCACCTGCCTGCTTTACCATCTCGGAGTAGCTTACCCAGTACGGAGCCGCGATAACGACCTCATCGCCCGGGTTGCACAGCGTCATCAGCGCGATATAAACCGAGTGCTTTGCACCCGAAGCCACAACGATCTGCGTCGGCTCGTAGTCCAGACCGCAGTCCTCCTTCAGACGGTAGCAGGCTGCCTTGCGCAGATCCATCAGACCGGCTGCCGGCGTGTACTTGGTCTGGTTGTTCTCAATGGCCTCAATACCGGCCTGCTTGATGTGCTCCGGCGTCGGAAAATCCGGCTCACCGGCACCAAAGCCGACAACGTCCTTGCCCTCTGCCTTCATCTGCTTGAACAGCGAATCAATGGCCAGCGTCGTGGACGCCTGCACACCTGCTGCAATCTTGGAAATCGGCTTCAATGCCATGCTCAGCACTCCCTTATATCTCTCATCAGTTATCATGTGTTTTTATTATATGCCTGCGAACTTATTTTTGCAAGTCCTGACTTAATAAATTGCAAAATCGACACAATAAAAAAACCCGCCGATATTGGCGGGTCAGGTGTGGAATTTTCACAAAACACGGTCGCGCGAGAAGATAATCAGAGCCGTTCCCCGTTCAATCGTGACGGCAAAGCGGCTGTTCGGTTTTGCCTCGTTCGAGGTGGAGATCATGCCGACACGGGTAACCGTGCCGTTCGTTAATTCATATTTTGCATTCTCGATGGTCACGCCCTCGAGCACCGCGTCCATCGGCACGACCGAGAAGTAGGTAAACGTCTCCGGCATGATGAATTCCTGCCGTCCGCCCTGATGCAGCTCGACGCGGTTGTACGGATCGAGGATGGTCAGGTGGCCGCCGAGCGTTTTTGCTTCCTCAAGCAGCGAGAGATTTGCCAGCATATGGTCGATGCGCCCGCCGGTCGCACACACGAGCGTTGCCTCGCGGCAGCCGCGGCGGAACACCTCGCGCAGACAGCTCTGCGAATCCGTGTCGTCCTTTTCGGGCTTCAAGAGGATAACGTCCTCTCCCTCCACCTCGGTCATGGAATCCCGGTCGGAGATCATGAAATCCGGGTGCAGACCGAGTGCCCGCGCATGCCGCAGGCCGCCGTCCGCACACGCAACGAGCGCGGACGGATGCTCGCGCAGAAACGCGCGGATGTAACCGTAATCGGTTTCCGGTGCAGCCGCAAAAATCAGCGCGTGCCGCCCTTGGTAAGTTCCCATTCCTTCAGATCCTTTACACTTTCGTACAGCTTTACATAGCTTTCATGACGGGTTTTCGCAATTTCGCCGTTTTCCACCGCCGCAAGGATGGCGCAGCCCTTCTCCTTGACATGCGCGCAGCCGGTGAATTTACACTGCCCGATGTACGGCTCGAACTCCGGAAATGCGTACTGCAGATCCTCGGCAAGCACCAAATCCATCTGCTCGGTCTCAAACGAGGAGAAGCCGGGCGTGTCCGCGATATAGCCGCCGCCTTCGATCGGGTGCAGCTCCACATGACGGGTGGTGTGCTTGCCGCGGCCGATCTTATCCGAAATCGCACCGACCTCAGCGCCGAACGAGCTGTCCAGCCGGTTGAGCACGCTCGACTTGCCGACACCCGAGTTGCCCGCAAACGCGCTCACCCTGCCGCGGATGCGCTCGCGCAGTGCGTCAATGCCTTCGCCGGTGTGCGCGCTCACGCGCAGCACCTCGATGCCGCTCCTGCGGTAGGTTTCATACAGCTCGTCACCCGGATTCGCGTCCGTCTTGTTGATGACGACCAGTGCGTCCATGTTCTTGTGCACCGCGATCGCCGTTACCTTGTCGATCAGGAACGGGTCGGTCACCGGCGGTGCCGCGCTCGCCACGGCAACGACCAGATCCAGATTCGCCACAGCCGGCCGGATCAGGCTGTTCTTGCGCGGCGCGATCGTCTGCAGATAGCCGGTGCCGTCCTCCGGCTGGATTTCCAGCGTTACTCGGTCCCCGACAATAGGCTTGCCCACGGTCTTGCGGAACCGTCCGCGTGCTTTGCATTCAATGAGACCCTCGGCGGTATCCACATAGTAGAAACCGCCGATGCCCTTCAGAATGATCCCTTCGATCAAACTTAATCCCTCCGTTTTTAAGGTAATACCGCATAATTGAACAAGAGCGATTTGTGCATAAATTTTGCGTACTGATGAGACGCGATTTTGCGGTAATACTTGCTGTATTACCGTGAAACTTCGGCAGCGCGGACGGAACTCGCGCAAGGAACCGAAGCCAAAGTCAGGGCGTAAAATTTTCACAAAGCGCCGCGGCAGTGCGACCGGAGCCTGCACAAGGAGCCGCCGCTTTAATTGTGCGGTGTTGCCTTAACTGAATGTGTACGTCTGCGAGGTAGTCGAACCGTCCACGCTGACCGTAACATCATGGTCGCCCACCGAGCCGCTCACCGAGATGGACGTGCTGCCGCCGCTCGTGCTGCAGGTGTCGTCATACTGGATCACGCCGTCCACATAGATGATAACATGCGCGGTATCCGTGTTGTCCGGCAGCGAAACCGGAATGGTCGCACTGCCGAGGCTCGGCGTATCATCGTAGCCGCCATCGCCGTTGTCCTGACCGCCGGAATTGCCGCCGCCGTTATCCGGCGAGTTATTGTTCGATGCGCTCTTGCCCTTGGAGATCTGGATGTTGACGACAGTGCCCTTTGCGACCTCCGCGCCCGCATCCTGCGACTGCCATACGACCGAACCGGCCTCAGCGGTGCTCTCGACCTCGTTCACCGAACCGATGGACAGACCCTTTTCCGTCAGGGCCTTTTCCGCCTGGTCCTTTGTCATGCCGAGCAGACCGGGCACAGCAACGTTTTCGTTATCGTCCTTCTGCTTGCCCTTACTGATATAGACGGTCAGCGTCGCGCCCTTTTCCAGCTCGGTGCCTGCCTCCGGGTCGGTGCGGATGACCTTGCCTTCCTCCACGTCGTCGCTGTATTCCTCAACAACCTCGCACTTGATGTCGTGCGATGCCAGCGCCGCCTGTACATAATCGAGCGTCTTGCCGGTAAAGTCGATCACCTTGTAGGTATCCTTGACGTTTTCGCCGCCCGAGGACACCGTTACCGTGATGATCGTACCCTTGGTTGCCTTTTTCTTACCGTCGGCGTTCGGGTCCTGCTCGAGTATCTCACCGACCGGACGGTCGGATTCCTGCCGTTCGGTCGCTTCCTTTACCGTGAAGTTGTCGGTTATATCCGGGTCGGCCATCACTTCATCGATATTGCGTCCGAGGAGGTCGGGCACGATAATCTTCTCCGACTTGTCGCTGCTGCCGGTGAGCATCAGAATGCCGACCAGCAGCAGACTGATCACCGCAATCACGCCGACCGCCATGCCGACCGCCATGCCGGGCCGTTCGGCCAGCTTTTCAAAAAAGCCGTTCGGCTCATCCTGCTCTTTTTTGCGGAAACCGGTGCGGGTGCGGGGCTGGGTCTGCGTGCGCGTGCGGGTGCGCGGCGCAGCTGCGCCCTCAACAGAAGCGGCTTCATGCTCTGCCGCACTGCGGCGCGCCGCGCGCTGAATGTCCGCGCCGATGATCTGCGTCTCGCCCGAGTTGTCCTCGCTTGCCACATAGTGGAATCGCGCGTTCGGGTCCGAGCGGATCTGCTCCATATCCTCGTACATCTTTTCCGCGGACTCGTACCGGCGGCTGATGTTCGCGCTCATGGCGTGCATGACAATGTCGTCCATGCCCTTTGGAATGCCCGGCACAAACGCACTCGGGATGATCGGCACCTCATTGATGTGCTGCATGACGATCTGGAGCGCGGTTTCACCCTCAAACGGCAGCTTGCCGGTCAGCATTTCGTACATCATCACGCCGAGCGAGTACAGGTCGGTGCGGTAGTCGATCTTGCTGCCCTTGGCCTGCTCCGGCGAGATATAGTGTACCGAGCCGATGGCCTCCTGCACCACGCGGGTCTCCTGCGCGGCAGCGAACGAGGCAATGCCGAAATCGGTCAGCTTTGCCGTGCCGTCCCGCAGAATGATAACGTTCTGCGGCTTAACGTCCTGATGGATGATGCCGCGCGAGTGTGCGTGCATAAGTGCGCGGGCAACCTGCTCAGCGAAGAAAATGGTCTCCTGCCACGACAGATGGCCCTTGCGCTGCAGATACTGCTTGAGGGTGATGCCCTCAATCAGCTCCATAACGATATAATCCGTGCCGTCCTCGCTGCCGACGTCGAACACGGAAACAATATTGTGGTGGCTCAGCTTGGCAACGGCGCGCGACTCAATGGAGAACCGCTTGCGGATATCCGGGTCCTCCGCGAACTCCTTTTTGAGCACCTTGAGTGCCACATCGCGCCCGAGAACGGTATCCCGCGCCCGGTAAACGACCGCCATGCCGCCGACGCCGACGATTTCCTCAATCTGATAGCGTCCGCCGAGCATACTGCCGATATATTTATCCATAGTCCGTCACGCTCCCTGCTTTTTGCCGAGGGTGAACAGCGCAACGGTGATGTTGTCGCGGCCGCCGCCGTCAAGCGCCAGCTGCAGCAGCGCGTCACCGGCCAGCTCGAGCGTCGGCGCGTTTGCCAGCACCTCCGCGATCCGGCTGTCCTCCGCCATGCCGGTCAGACCGTCCGAGCAGAGCAGCAGCATGTCCTTTTCGGTCAGGCGCACTTCAAACAGGTCGCCTTCGACATACGGCTCCACGCCTACCGCACGGGTGATGAGGTTTTTCTGCGGATGGGTGCGCGCATCCGCCTCGGTGATCTTGCCGCGGCGGCGCATTTCCTCCACATAGGAGTGGTCCTCGCTGATCTGGTGCATAGCTTCGCCGTCAAAGCGGTACGCGCGGCTGTCACCCACGTTGATAACGGTCGCGCAGTCGCCCTGAATGAGCGCGGCAACCAGCGTCGTGCCCATACCGCGGAACTCCGGCTGCCTGCCCGCCAGAGAGAAAACCGTCTCGTTCGCCTGCTTGAGCGCCTGCGTCAGCAGGTTCTGCCGTGCCGTTTCGTCCAGCGTGCCGCTTAAAGCGTCACCCGCGGACTCGATAAAGCTCTGCGCGGCAAAGCGGCTGGCTACGTTGCCCGCATTTGCACCGCCCATGCCGTCGCACACGACGAGGAGCGCGGTCCGGTTGTCCTCCCGCGCTTCGATTTGAAAAATATCCTGATTGGTCGGGCGCACCCGTCCCTTATCGGTCAAGCCGAAATATTCCATTTCACAACCTCCTTCGATTGTGTTTATATGTGAGAATATTCAAGTTAATCACGAGAACTGCTCTTTTTGTCCTCCTTCAGCTGCCGCTGACGGAGCTGACCGCAGGCCGCATCAATATCCGGACCCAGCTTGCGCCTTACGGTCGCGGTAACGCCGCGCTTCTCGAGCGCCTGCTGGAACTTGCGGACGGTTTCCGGTCTGGACGGTTTCAGCGGGCTTTCCGCCACCTCATTCAGCGGAATGAGGTTGACGTGCGCCGGTCTTCCTTTCAGCAGCTTCGCCAGCAGGTCGGCCTGCCACGGGCGGTCGGTCTTGTCGCGCGCCATCATGTACTCGTAGGAAATGCGCCGTCCGGTGGTGTCGAAATAGTACCGGCACGCCTTCATCAAGCGCTCGACCGGATACGCGTCGTTCACCGGCATGATGGACGAGCGTGTTTCGTCATCCGGTGCGTGCAGCGACACAGACAGCGTGATCTGCAGCTTTTCCCGTGCTAACATCTCTATTCTATCAGCAATTCCGCTGGTTGACAAGGAGATATGGCGCTGTCCGATGTTGATCCCCTCCGGACAGCTTACCAGATGCAGGAACTTGAGCACGTTGTCGTAGTTGTCGAGCGGCTCGCCGGTGCCCATCAGCACAATGTTGGAGACCTTTTCGCCGCTGTCCTTCTGCATGAACAGGATTTCGTCCAGAATCTCGCCTGCGGACAGACTGCGCGTGCGTCCGTTCAGACCGGAGGCACAGAACTTGCAGCCCATCCGGCAGCCGACCTGCGTCGAAACGCAGACGGACACGCCGTGCTCGTAGTGCATCAGTACGGACTCCACGCAGTTGCCGTCCCGCAGACGCCATAGGTATTTCACCGTGCCGTCAACACGGCTCACCTGCTTGCGGGCGACCTCCGGTACGGTCAGCAGGAAATTTTCCGCTAAACGCGCCCGTAAGTCCTTGGATAAGTTGGACATCTCTTCAAAGGACTCCACACCCTCGTGAAGCCATTTGAAGATCTGTCCCGCACGGAACGGCTTTTCGCCCATTTCCTTCAAAGCGCTTTTCAGTTCATCTATTGTAAGGGATTTGATTTCGACCATGTGTCTCTCCTTCAAATCTTCTCTTGTTTCTTATATGGCGGATTGTTCCGCCGATTGTCAATTTATATAACCTTATAACCGTTTAACAAATATACCGTAGGGCGGGGTGCCCCGCCCTGCGGTTCCGCTATCACTTACGGTACATTTTCGCAATAAAGAACCCATCCGTATTGTGAACGGGCGGCAGCAATGTCACCATACCGTCTGCCCTCTCTCCGCAGACCGGATGCGTCCAAGAAACCGCTTCAAACTCCGGGTTTTCGGTGAGAAACGCGCGGACAACGTCCTCGTTTTCCCGCTGCAGGATGGTACAGGTCGAGTAGACGAGCGTGCCGCCCTTCTTTACATACTGTGCACAGTTTGCAAGGATTTTCGCCTGAATCTCCGGCAAAGTCTGAATTTCGTCCGGATTCTTGAACCGGATTTCGGGTTTCTTGCGGATAATGCCTAGTCCCGAGCAGGGCACGTCGCACAGCACAACGTCCGCGCTGTCCTTCCATTCCTCGCGGCAGACCGATGCGTCCTGCAGCTCGGTGCGGATATTCGGCAATCCGAGGCGGGCTGCGCCGTCGCGGATGCGCTTCAGCTTGTGCTCGTAAATATCGCACGAGGTGACGCTGCCTTTCCCCTGCATTTTTTCAGCCATGGCAAAGCTCTTGCCGCCGGGCGCCGCGCAGCAATCGAGCACGGTGCTGCCCGGTTTCGGGTCAGCGACCACCGCCGCGAGTGCGCTTGCCGCGTCCTGCACGGTCACGCGGCCCTCGATAAACGCCGGAAGCGCGGCTGCGTCTCCGCCGCTGCACAGCAGGATTTCCGGGAATGCCTCGTGCGGCTGCACGGTCAGTCCGGCGGCCTCCAGCTCTGCCTGAGCCTCGGCAGACGTGCATTTCATCGTGTTCACGCGCACCGAAATCGGCGCGTCCGCGTTATCCGCCTGACAGATTTTCTGCGTCAGCTTCTGGCCGTACTGCTCGGAAAGCAGGCGCACGAGCCACTCCGGGTGGCTGTACTGCAGCGCGTAGTAGCTTTCCTTATCCGGACAGTTCAGGCGCGGCAAAGAGCCGTTTTGAGCCGCATTTGCGGCATTTCTCAGCACCGCATTGACAAAGGCGACCGTGCGGTCATTTGCATGGCAGTAGTGCTTGACCAGCGCGACCGTCTCGGCAACCGCCGCATGCGCGGGAATCTTGTCCATCAAGATGAGCTGGTAAAGACCCATCCGCAGGCACGCCAGCACACGCGGCGCGATCTTTTTCAGCCGCACGCTCGAGAAGTGCCGCAGGTACCAGTCCAGTAAAATTTGGTTCTGCACCGTGCCGTAGGTCAGCCGCGAGGCCAGCGCCGCATCGCGGCTGTCCAGTCCCGCGCGGGATAAATAGTGGTGCAGCGCACCGTCCGACCAGGCGGCCTCCTCTGCCATGGAAAACAGCGAGAATGCCGCCACCTCACGCGGTGTTTTGGGGCGTTTATCTATCATTGCGGTCTCTTCCTCCAAAAATCAGCACCAGACGCAGCAGCTGTGCCAGCGAGGTCGCCAGCGCGGCAACATAGGTCAGCGCCGCCGCCGTGAGCGTCTTTTTCGCCATCGGGTACTCGTCTGCGGTCAGCAGGCCGTTCTGCTGAATGGTCTGCAAAGCGCGGCGGGATGCATCCAGCTCCACCGGCAGGGTCACCAGCTGGAACAGCGTGGAAAGACCGAACGCCGCAATGCCGATCGTGACGAGCGTGCTCGTGTTCAGGATCAGGCCGAGGATCAGCAGCGGCATCGCCGCCATCGAGCCGAACTGCGTCAGCGGGATGATCGCCGCACGCAGCTTGATCGGCGCATAGCCGATGGCGTACTGCACCGCGTGCCCTGCCTCGTGCGCGGCAACGCCGATGGACGCCACCGACGTGGACGAGTACACCGCACTCGATAAGCGAATGACATTGCTTCTCGGGTCAAAATGGTCGGTCAGCTTGCCGGAAACGTACTCGATCCGCACACCGGAAACGCCGTTGTACCGCAGGACAGCCTCCGCCGCCTGTGCGCCGGTCAGTCCCCGCAGATTTTGCACCCGCGAGTAGCGGTTAAACGTGCTGTTTACCTTGCTCTGCGCCCAGAATGCAAATAAAACGCACGGCAGAACCAGTACGATGTAGTACATGTCAATTCCGTAATAACCATAGTAAGGCATTAAAAACCCTCCAATTCAGAGTGGAGATTGGAGAGTGTAGAGTGAAGATTACGTTCTCTCCACTCTTCACTCTACACTCTTCACTCTCTTTATTACTCTCCCAGCTTCACGCCAACTTCCAGACTGTGTCCTCTGAGAAAGTCCGTCGCCTTCATTCTCTTGCCGCCGACCAGCTGAATCTCGGTCAGTTTAAGCGCGCCCTCTCCGCACGCCACGGTCAGCCCCTTTTTCGGGTCGGCTTCGAGCACCGTGCCCGGCTCTCCCCTGCCGTTTGCCTTTTCGGCGGCAAACACCTTCAGTCTTTCGCCGGAAAGCGTGGTCAGCGCGATCGGCCACGGATTCAAACCGCGAATCAGACAGTCGATTTCATGTGCGGACTTGTTCCAGTCGATCACCGCCATCTGCTTATCCAGCATATGGGCGTAGCAGCTCTGTGCATCGTCCTGCGGACGCGGCGTGATCTCATCTAATTTGACGAGCGTTTGGATCAAAAGTTCCGCACCAGACTGTGCCAGACGGTCAAAAAGTTCGCCTGCGGTCTCCTTCTCACCGACCTTGGTCTCATAGGTGAGCAGCATATCGCCGGTGTCCAGACCCTCCGCCATCTGCATGGTGGTAACGCCTGCCATTTCGTCGCCCGCGATAACAGCCCACTGGATGGGCGCGGCGCCGCGCCAGCGCGGCAGCAGTGAACCATGCACGTTGATGCAGCCGTGCGGCGGGATATCGAGCACCGCCTTGGGCAGCAGCTTGCCGTAGGCCACTACGATGATAACCTCGGGTGCCAGCTCGCGCAGACGCGCCTGCTCGTCCTCATTTTTGAGGGTATTCGGCTGGAAAACCGGAATATCATGCTCAAGTGCGAGCGTTTTCACCGGCGGTGCAGTGAGAATCTGCTTGCGGCCCTGCGGCTTATCCGGCTGGGTGTACACGGCGCAGACGTCATGTCCGGCGTCGATGAGCGCCTGCAGGCTCGGCACGGCGAAGTCCGGCGTGCCCATGAATACGATACGCATTATTCCTCGTCACCACCCTGCATTGCCTCCGGGTCGATATACTCCTCGACCTTCTCGGTGAACAGATGGCCGTCCAGATGCTCGGTCTCGTGGCAGAAGCACTGCGCTACAATGCCCTCGCCTTCGCGCTCGAACCAGTTGCCATTGCGGTCCTGTGCGCGAATCTTCGCCCAGGTCGGACGGGTCACATAGCCGTAAACGCCCGGCACGGACAGGCAGCCCTCGACAACGCGCTCGGAGCCTTTCTGCTCGATGACTTCCGGGTTTACCAGCTCGACCATCTCCTCCGGCTCCTTGTTCACATCCAGCAGCACAACAACGCGGCGCAGGATTCCCACCTGCGGTGCTGCCAGACCAACGCCGCCGGAGTTCTCCAGCGTTTCGCGCATATCGTCGATCAGCGTATGCAGGCGGTCGTCAAACTTCTCTACCTTGCGGCTGTGCTTTAAGAGCTGCTCGTCGCCCTCGGTCAAAATCTTTCTCAGTGCCATTGTTTTATTCCTCCACTTGATTCAGCTTATCCATGTATTTTTGTAAACATTCCTGTATATTTTTCTCATCGAGCGCCGGAAACGGCGTCACCGGCTGCGGCTTTCCGCTGCCGATATGCTTTTCCAGCCATGCCACATCGTGCCAGCCGTCAAACTTCCAGCCGGAGTCGTGCCACACGCCTGCGTCCGCAAAGCCCAGTCTGCGCTGCATGCGGATGCTCTTTTCGTTCGGCAGGGTCACGCAGCTGTACAGGTGGCGCAGCCCCTGCAGCTCGAGCAGGTCGATCAGGCACGCCAGCACGGTCGTGCCCACACCATGTCCGTGGGTGCCCTGTGCCAGATAGATGGACAGCTCCGCATCCCAGTCGTATGCCGCGCGCTCACGAATGCGGTGCGCGTAGGCGTAACCCATGATAACGCCGTCACACTCGCAGACGAGATACGGAAACGCAGCCGCCGTTTCGCGGATACGGTCCGCAAACGCTTCAGCCGTCGGCACCTCATATTCAAACGTGATGGTTGTATCCGTTATGTAAGGCTCGTAAATCTTCAAAAGCGATTCTGCATCGTTTTCTGTTGCCTTGCGAATGACAAATTTACTCATTGAATTAACCTTCTTTGCCGGGGTCTCAATTACTGCTACATTTCATTATTGGAATCCGCGAACACAGTAACGCCCCGGTTTTTACCGTCCTGCATAAACTCCCGCAGCACGCCCGAGATGAGCCTGCGCCATCTTGCGCAGTCCTTCGCACGGATGGTGAGGTGGTAGCGATACCGTCCCATCACCTTGACCATCTGCGCCGCGGCAGGGCCGAGCACGGGCGCTTTCACATCGGCAAACTGCCCTTCCATCAGGCTCTGCAAGCGCGTTTTGAGCGCGAGCAGACTGCTGAGCACCTGCTGCTCCAGTTCACCGACGGCGGTTATCATGGTGATGTCGCACACGGGCGGGCACCGAAGCGCTTCGCGCGTCTGCATTTCGCTCTCGTAGAACGCCTCGTAGTCCTGCCGCGCGGCGGTCAGGATGACCGGATGCAGCGGGCTGTACGTCTGGATCACGGCGCGGCCGGTGTCAAATCGCCGTCCGGCGCGGCCGACCACCTGCGTGATGAGCGAAAACGTGCGCTCATGCGCGCGGTAGTCCTGCGCGTACAGGCTCTGGTCCGCGTCCAGCACACCGACCAGCGTGACGTTCTCAAAATCCAGTCCCTTGGTCACCATCTGGGTGCCGATAAGGATATCGGCTTCGCCTTTGCCGAATTGATTCAGCAGGCGTTCGTGTGCGCCCTTGGCGGTCATGGTGTCCGCGTCCATGCGGAGCACCCGCGCGGACGGAAACCGCTCATGCAGCTCCTCCTCCAGCTTCTGCGTGCCGGGCGTTTCGGTGAACAGGCTCGTGCTGCCGCAGGCCGGGCACTTGCCGGTTATCTTGATGGATGCGCCGCAGTAGTGGCACATCGCGCGGCCGGACACTGAATGGTAGGTCATGGTAGTCGAGCAGGACGGGCACTCGGGCACCCAGCCGCACACGCCGCAGCCGATCACGCGGCTGTTGCCGCGCCGGTTGAGGAACAGGATGGCCTGCTTTCCCTTTTCGAGCGTGCTGATCAGTTCGCGCTCGAGGTCAGGCCCGATGATGCCGCTCCGTCCCTCGCGTGCCAGACCGCGCATGTCCGAGATGATGACCTCGGGCAGTCCGGCACCGAGAAACCGCTCGGTGAGCGTGAAAACCGGGTATTTTCCCTGTTTTGCGCCGTAATACGTCTCGACCGACGGTGTTGCCGAGCCGAGCACGAGCAGCGCGTCCGTCTGCGCCGCGCGGTACTTTGCCACATCCCGCGCATGGTAGCGCGGCGACTGCTCCGAGCGGTACGCCGCGTCCTGCTCCTCGTCGATGATGATAACGCCGAGGTTCTTCGCGGGCGCGAACACCGCCGAGCGTGTGCCGATGACCACCCTTGCTCTGCCGGTTTTTATCTTCTTGAAGCTGTCATACCGCTCACCGGCGGACAGCGCCGAGTGCAGAACCGCGACTTCTTCGCCAAATCGAGCCGCAAACTGCCGCAGAAGCTGCGGTGTCAGTCCGATCTCGGGCACGAGCACAATGGCGCTTTTGCCCTGCTCAAGCGCGTGCGCGATCAGCTGCAGGTATACCTGCGTCTTGCCGCTGCCGGTCACGCCGAACAGAAGCGCCGCACGAGGCGCGTTTTCGTCCATGAGCGCCGCCATGCCGTCATACGCCTGCTGCTGCGCCGCCGAAAGCACCGGAGCCGCGGCGCGCGGCACCTCGGAAAAGTCCGGTGCGCGCAGCACTTCCTCGTATTCCGCGCGGAGGATGCCCTTTTTCGTCATGTCGCGCAGCGCGGCGTCGCTCACGCCGGTCATGTAGACGATTTCCTTCTGGCTCATCGCACCGCCGTCCGACAGCAGCGACACCACGTCCATCCGTGCCGGACTGCGGCGGCTGATGTGCGACATGGCTTCACTTGCTTCCATATCCAGACGGAGCATTTTCTCGGTCTTATCACCGGTTTTCTGCGCTGTATTGCTGTGGTAGATGAGGATTCCCTCGCCTGCCAGCGCGTCCAGTGTCTGTCCCGCGCCTTTGCCGAGCCGGTCGCGTATCTCACTCACCGAAAGCGTCTGTCCCGGCTGCTCAAACAGCGCCAGCACCTGACCGTCTTCGCCGTCCCGCTCCCGCAGAGCCGCCAAATCCGCGTCCGGCGCGAGCGTGTA
The DNA here is from genome assembly GCF_027665985.1 of Butyricicoccus sp. AM78-15b2TA. Lineage (NCBI taxonomy): Bacteria > Bacillati > Bacillota > Clostridia > Eubacteriales > Butyricicoccaceae > Butyricicoccus > Butyricicoccus sp. AM78-15b2TA. Next base: position 78,197 of record NZ_JAQEHY010000008.1, on the reverse strand, counting down.
CGTCTCGTTTCGCTTGAACCACAAGCCGGCGGGCAGCATGGCGTGTACGCAGTCGAAGTAGGTGCAGTACAATCTCTCCCGCATCCACGCCGCGAGTCTCAGCTGCTCGGCGGTCAGAATCGGCGTTTCGTCCAGCACCTCCACGATGGGCTTGAGCTTGAACTCGCCCGCATCCTCGCGGAAGGCGAGCACCACCGCTTCCGCCCGTTTATTGCCAAAGCCGAACGGCACGAGAACGCGGGTGCCGATCTGCACCTGTTCCCGCAGCTCGTCCGGCACACGGTAAGAATATAGCTTGTCGATGGCATAGGTTGCCGCATCCACGGCGGCCGCACAGATTTTTTCCGCCAAGGAACACACCAACCTTTCTCTTATCTTGCGGCGGTTTCGCCGCGGGAACAAAAGGATAGACACCAAGGTTTCTATCCTCTTGACTCCAATTTCCTTTGTTTCCCAACCCGGCGCAGGTCAGAGACCGGCGACCGCTTCGATAAGAGGAACGGCAGTCGGTCTACTCTTGCATTTATTTCGTAAATTCTTCGCAGTTCTCGGATAGCGTACTGCTACACATATCGGAAAATCTACGCAGGTGCGGCATGATAGCGCCGCACAAATCGTTTGGTTGGCATTTAGATTGCCTCCCACAGAATGAAGCAAACACAAACCCTTACGTTAATTCTCCATTCTCAATTACTCATCGAGAGAAGTCTATCGAGAATCAGGTCAGCAAGTGCTTCCTTGCTCATCATCGGCGGGGTCTCCCGATGGCCGTCCTTGAACAGCAAGGTAGCCACATTGGTATCCGTACCGAAGCCCGCGCCCTTATCGCGCAGCGAATTCGCCACGAGCATATCGCAGTTCTTGCGGCGCAGCTTGCTCTCGGCGTTATCGAGAAGGTTCTGCGTTTCCATCGCAAAGCCGCACAGCAGCTGTCCCGGCTTTTTGTCCTTGCCGAGCGCGGCGAGGATATCCGGATTGCGGGTCAGCTCGATATTCATCTCGCCGTCACCCTTTTTGAGCTTTTCATTCGCAGTCTGCGCCGGACGGTAATCACCGACGGCGGCAGCCTTGATGATGAAATCCTGCTCGGGTGCGCGGCTCGTCACCGCGTCGTACATATCCCGCGCGGAAACGATATCCACGCGCGTGACACCGTGCGGCGTATCGAGCGCGGTCGGTCCAGAAACGAGCGTTGCGTCAGCGCCGCGCATGGCCGCGCGGGCCGCGATCGCGTAGCCCATTTTGCCGGTGGAGTGGTTGGACAGGAACCGAACCGGGTCCATGGCCTCCTGTGTCGGGCCGGCGGTAACAAGAACATGCCTGCCTGCCAGATCCTGCTCGGTCAGCGCCTTCTCAATGCCCCATAGGAGCGTCGGCGTGTCCGGCAGCTTGCCGCGGCCGCTGTCGCCGCAGGCGAGGTGGCCTGCGTCCGGCTCGATGATGTGGAAGCCGCGCTTTCTCAGCGCAGCGAGGTTCTCCTGCGTCACCGGATTGTCATACATGCCGGTGTTCATCGCGGGAGCGACAACGACCGGCGCCTTGGTGGCAAGCAGCGTGGTCGTCACCATGTCGTCCGCGATGCCGTGCGCCGCCTTGGCGATGACATTGGCGGTCGCCGGTGCGATAACGAACACGTCAGCCGCCTTCGCGAGCGAAATGTGCTCCACCTCCCACGGAAAGCTGCGGTCGAACGTATCCACGACCGCGCGGTTGCCGGACAGTGTTTCAAACGTCATCGGCGCGATAAACTGAGTCGCGGACTCGGTCATCAGCACATGGACAGTCGCGCCGTTCTGATGCAGCTTGCTGGTGAGATCGGCAGCTTTATAAGCCGCAATGCCGCCCGTCACGCACAGAACGACCGTTTTCCCTGCAAAACGCATGGCTTAGAGGTCCTCCTCCGGAATGTCGCCGTCGCTCAGAGAGCCGTCGTCAAACTCGTTCAGGCGGCGCACCTCGTCCGCGTTCTCATCCTTGTCCTCGTCATCCTCGGAGTCGGAGTGCTCCTCGTCCTCATCCAGATCAAGGGTATCGTCCACATCAACCATAGCGGCTGCAATGGCATTGTTCTGCGGAATAGCAGTCTCTACACGCGGACCCGGACGGTAAACGATCTTGCCGGCTGCGATCTCATCGAGCGCCAGCTTAACAGCCTTGTCCGGCAGCGGCTCGCCCTTTTCCTCCGACTCATCGGCAATATCGCGGGCGCGCTGTGCTGCCAGGTTTACCAGCAGATAGCGGTTGCCTACTCGTTTCATCAGTTCCTGCATAGAAGGGTTCAGCATAGTAATCAGTTCTCCTTATTTACCAGATATAGTTTTATTTTATGAAAATTTCTGTTTATATACTGTCGCTTATCGACGCTTGTTAAGGATTTCATGCAGTTCGTTTACTGCACGCTCCACCGTGTCGTTTACGACGACGTAATCGAATTTATCCTGCTGCGCGAGTTCGCCTTTCGCCGTTTCCAGACGCTTCTGCACCTTGGCTTCGTCCTCGGTGCCGCGTCCGCGCAGACGGTTCGCAAGTTCCTCGAACGACGGCGGCGCAATGAACACCATCACGGCATCCGGACGCTTTTCATGCACCTGCATCGCGCCCTGCACCTCGATCTCGAGGATAACATCGCAGCCTTCCTCCAGCTTTTCGTTCACCGGAGCCTCCAGCGTGCCGTAGTAGTTATCCACGTACTTCGCGTGCTCGAGGAACGCATTAGCGGCGATCTTCGCCTCAAAGTCCTCTTTCGTGAGGAAATAATACTGTACGCCGTCCTTTTCGCCCGGACGCGGCGCACGGGTCGTCGCAGAGATCGAGAAGAACAGCTTCTCGTCCTCGCTCAGCAGCCTGGACAGCACGGTGCCCTTGCCTGCACCGGACGGTCCGGTGAATACATACAACGTTCCCTTACGCATCTTCTGGTTCTCCTTCCTCGGTCTCGCCCGCAAAACGAGCCGCAACGGTCTCCGGCTGCAGAGCACTGAGCACCACATGGTCGCTGTCCATGATGAGCACGGCGCGGGTGCGTCTGCCGTAGGTGCCGTCCACGACCATGCCGCGGTCGCGGGCCTCCTGCACGGTGCGCTTGACCGGCGCGGATTCCGGGCTGACAATGGCGATCAGCCGCGACGAAGCGACCATATTGCCAAATCCGATATTGATGAGCTTCATCGCTGACCTCACTCCTCGATATACTGTAAATTACTCGATATTCTGAATCTGTTCGCGGATCTTCTCAATTTCACTCTTGATATTGACCACGACCTGCGCCATGGACACATCGTTTGCCTTGGAGCCGATGGTATTGGTCTCGCGGTTCATTTCCTGCACGAGAAAATCCAGCTTGCGGCCGACCGGCTTGACCTCATTCAGCATGCCGTCCAGCTGCTGCAGATGGCTGCGCAGACGCACGGTTTCCTCGTCCACAGCAGTCTTGTCCGCGTAGATGGCCGCCTCGGTGACGATGCGGGTCTCGTCGATGGACGTATCCGCCAGCACCTCCTTCATGCGGGCGAGCAGCTTCTCGCGGTACTCGCGCACGCGCTCCGGCGAGCGGACCTCCACCTCACCGACCATGCGCTCGATCTCGGACGCGCGGTTTCGCACATCCTCAGCCAGTTTAGCACCCTCGCGGGTACGCATTTCGTCGAAATTGTCGCAGGCTTCGCCAAATACGGACAGCACATCGCGGGTCATCTCGTCCGCGTCCTGCTCGATGCGCTCGGAGCCGAGCACATCCGGCAGCTTCGCCAGACTCATCACGCTCACGTCATCGCGCAGACCGTACTTGTCGGCCAGCTCATGCAGCGCCGCCAGATAGTGCTCCGCGACCGTATGGTTCACCGTAACCGCAATGTCGCCGCCCTCCTGCGTCTCCACGCCGATGTAAACCTCAACCTTGCCGCGTGCAATACGCGCCGCAGCGGCCTTTTTTACGGCATCATCCAGAAAGCCGTACTGACGCGGAGCCTTTACCGTGCAGTCCAGATAGCGGTGGTTGACCGCACGCAGCTCTGCTGTGATGGTTCTGCCGTGCAGCTCCTGCTTGGCACGTCCGTAGCCGGTCATACTCTTCATAGATATCTCTTTCCCTTCTTATTCGGGCGGCAGGGTGCGGCGCAGCAGCGCGATCACCTTTGACAGCCCGATATCATATACAATAAAGCCGATATTTGCCGCGATCCACAGTCCGGCAAGCCGAAAAATACCCGGCATTTCCAGCTGCGGAAACAGACCGCAGCTTACCAGAACAGCCGCGAGCACCAGCACAATGTTAAAATACGCCAGTTTGCCGCTCAGCTGCGTGAAAACCGGCAGACGGCACTCGATCAGATATTTCACGATCGGGTACAGGCCGAACAGCAGCACATAGGCCGCCGCGATCAGCTTGCGCGGTGTCAGCAGCAGTCCCAGTACCGAGGTGACGAGGTACAGCAGCACCGCCGTTTTCACGTTTGCGCGGCGCAGCAGCGGTATCGCTGAGGCCGCACCTGCTATCAGGCAGGCCGCCGGTCCGATCTGCGGCATCACGCCGCCGAAATACAGCCACGCCGTGGCCGCCGCTGCCAGAAGTCCGCCGCGGGCGATCTCGCGCGTGCTCATATCAGCAGCCGCCTCCGCCGCAGCACATGTTCAGGCAGCAGTTGCAGATGAGCGTCTGCACACAGCAGTCGCACATGCTTGTCTCCTGCATCGGCCGGTAGCCGCCGTAGCCGCCGGACAGATGGAGATTCTGCAGCGCGTGCTGGTACTCCGCGTTGTTCGGGTCCATCTGACACGCCTGCGTGTACGCGCGGGCGGCCTCATCGTACCAGCCCTTGCGGTAGTATACCGTGCCGGTCAGATAGAACCACTCCGCATCCCGTCCTGCGGCACGCTGCAGCAGCGCCTCCGCCATGCCGAGGTTGCCCTGATTGATGGCCTGCCGCACCTGACTGTACAGCGCAGCATTCGCACCGGTGTAGGTGCGCTGCTGATAGCCGCCGTACTGCTGACCGTTGTATGCGCCGCCATAGCTCTGCTGCTGTCCGCTGCTGCCTCCCGCCGGATTCCTGCGTTCGTTCATGATCATGTCGTACGCTTCGTTGATCTCCTTCATGCGGGTTTCGGCCAAATCTGCCAGCGGATTGTTTACATAGTTATCCGGATGATACTTGCGCGCCAGTTCACGGTACGCACGCTTGACGTCATCATCACTTGTTTGCGGTGTTACACCGAGCACTTTATAGGGATCCATGTTTGCCCCTTCCTTCGTTCGTCTGGTAGGTGCCGTTCAGTACCTGTCGGGTAACGGTCGGCATACCAAGAAAAATGATATTGCGGATCAGGTCCGCATCTCTCCGGGGACTCAGCAGGTCAAATGCCATGCAGATATCCGCCAGTGAGCGTTCGAGCGTGCGCTCGAGCGGTTCCCTTACCGCAGAGATGTCCGGCGTTTGCAGCTCGTACCGCAGAACGACCGGATTGTAGCTGTTCTCTTCCATATCCTTTTGGATGTCCTGCACCGCATCGACAAGGTAGATCCACCTGCCGATCTGGTAGAACATCTGGTGCAGAATACGCTCGCGGGTGTCTCCGGTGCGCGGCACAACGGCAGCCGTCATGCGCGAGGACGTATCCGCCGCACGATCCATGGACGGGCAGCGTTCCGCCTCCAGACAGCGCAGATCCTCGAGTGCCTGCCGGATGTCCTCGTCCGCTTCGGGCATGCGTGCGCGCGCCTTCTCGTAGCCGCGGCGGCCAAGGCGGCACAGCAGCGCCGCAAGCGCGCGTTTCGCGCCCTTTTCGTCCGCCAGATCATCCTGAAACTTGTGATAGGTCAGCAGGATGCTCGCGTCCGCCGCCAGACGAAGTGCATCGTCTGTCTCAGCGCAGCTTTTCCGCCGAAACGGAGAAGCGTCGCATCGTTTTCTGCACGGCGGAGCAGTCTCCGCCTCCTCACTTCCTGCAACAAGTGCAAAAAACGTCATATCGTAGCTTAAAAACAAGGTGTAAAATCTGCCGTATTCTGCGCGGATCGTGTGGCATAAGCCGCAGTAAACCTGCTGAAAACGGTCAGCCTCCTTCACCCGCAGCTCGGCCTTCACCGGACGGATAAAGCCAAACATCGCATAGCCCTTTCCCGCCGTGCGGTGTGCACGGACTTTCGTATTCAATCTATTTTACCGAACTTTTGCGTATCTGACAAGGGCGAACACAGAAAATTGGCGAAAATTCATAAAAAATTAAAACTGCCTGTCGTGAAACCACGGTTTCACCGACTCTATTCCGCATCAAAGCCGCTCGGTGATGGCAAACGGCGCTTCATTTCTGAGCTTCAGCTTATGGCTGTACCACATCGCCGCCAGAATGCCGCCGACGAACAGCACGCCGCCGATGAGCGCGGACAGTCCGCCGCCAAGTTTCATTCCTGCGCCAACGCCGTAGCCGACAAAAAACAGCACGAGCGGCAGCAGATACACGAGCACGGCAAAGCCGAGCACCTGCTTGGTCTCGCCCTCGAGCAGCACGCGGTCGCCGACGGACGCATGCGCGTGATTGCGTGCGGTAACGTAAAGTGTCTGGGTTTCCAGACCGCCGCAGCCGCCGCACTTGGCACAGTCATGGCCGCACGCCGAGCGGCGCGTTACCTCGACCTCTGCCAGGCCGTTCGGCAGCAGCTTTTTGATGGTTCCCTGTTGGGTCACGTTGAAATCTTCCTCTCTATTATTCAAAACCAGTTGCAGTAATGGGAAATTGAGAATGGAGAATTGAAAATTATGGTCATGCACAAAGCACATTCATTCTCCATTTTCCATTTTCAATCTGCAAACTCTCCCATAATCCGAAATGCCGCACGGATACCGTCCACGGCGGCGGACATAATGCCTCCGGCGTATCCGGCGCCTTCGCCGCACGGAATGATGCCGCTGCAGCCGAGTCCGAACAGGTCCTCGCCGCGCGTCATGCGCACCGGAGACGAGGTCCGCGTTTCCGGACCGGTCAGCAGCGCGTCCGCCGTGTCATAGCCGCGGATTTTACGGCCGAAATACGGCAGGCTGTCCCGCAGCATGGTCTGCGCGAAGTCCGGCAGGCAGGCTGCCGCCTCTCCCAGCTCCACGCCGATGGGATAGCTGGGCTTGACCGCACCGAGTTTTCGGGTCGGCTTGCCGTTCAGAAAATCCCCGACCTTCTGGCACGGCGCGCGGTACGAGCCGGTCTGCGTGTACGCCGCGTGCTCGATCCGGCGCTGCAGCGCCACGCCGCCGAACGGCGTGCCGTCGTCGTAGTCCTTCGGGTCAACCGACACGGCAAGCGCCGCGTTGGCGTTTTTGCCGTCGCGCGCATGATAGCTCATGCCGTTGGTGACGACCGTGTTCTCCTCGCTCTGTGCCGCAACGACCACGCCGCCCGGGCACATGCAGAAGGAATAGCACGCGCGTCCGTCGGCTCTGCGCGAGAGATTGTACTCCGCAGGCGGCAGCATGGGATGTCCCGCCGCCTTTCCGTACAGAGCGCGGTCGATCTCGGTCTGCAGGTGCTCGATGCGCACGCCCACAGAGAACGCCTTCGGCTCAAAGTACACGCCGTTTCCATGCAGCGCGGCAAAGGTGTCGCGCGCCGAGTGACCGATGGCCAGCACCGCCCGCTCGCAGGCGATGTCCTGCCCGTCTGCCTGAACGGCGCAGAGCGCACCGTTTTTGACCGAAACGCCGGTCAGCGGCGTGCGGAAGCGCACTTCACCGCCGTTTTTGATGATCTCGCGGCGCATTTCACGAACTACATCCTTGAGGATATCCGTGCCGACGTGCGGCTTCGCCTTTTTGACGATATCCGCCGGAGCACCGTGCGCGGCAAGAATTTCCAGCACATTGTCGCACAGCGGATCACCGATGCGCGTGGTCAGCTTGCCGTCCGAGTAAGCGCCGGCGCCGCCTTCGCCGAACTGGATATTGCAGTCGGTATCGAGCGCACCGCCCTTCCAGAACGCGTCCACGACCTTGTCGCGCTCGTCCAGATCTCCGCCGCGCTCGAGCACGAGCGGACGGTAGCCGTGCTTTGCCAGCACATAGGCGGCGAACAGTCCCGCAGGGCCGAGACCGACCACCACCGGACGGTGCTCGAGCCGCTTTTCGCCGTGCGGAATGACGATTTTCGTATTGGGTTTATAACGCACGAAGGGCATTTGCAGTTTTTCCGCAAATGCCTTTTCGTCGAACGGCGCGTCCAGACGCACCGAATATACCCGGCTGATCTGTCCGCGCCGCGCGTCAATGCTGACGCGGCAGACCGCCGCTTGTATGTCGTTTGCCGTGAGACCGGTCAGCCGGCGTGCCTCCGCAATGGCGGCCTGCTCCGGCAGATCAAACGGCAGACGGATGCCGGTTACCATCAGGCTCACTGGCTGTCACCGCCCTTTCTTGTACGGTGCACGGTCGGCTCTGCGGCCGTGCTGTCCGTATCGTCTGTACTGTCTGTCTTATCCGAGGTGATCGTCTCATCCGACACATGCGGGTCGGTGATCTCAATCTCGACCTCGATATCCTCCTCGACGAGCGTTACGCCGCTCGGCAGACCGACGGTCGTAGCCACGCCCTTGACCGTGTGTCTGCCGACGCCGAGCGATACCGAATCGTAGGTCAGACCGATGGACAGGTTATTCACATCGACCTTCTGCAGCTGGCTTTCACTGCCGCGCAGCTCCATCTCGACCGACTTGGTGAGGATGGAAACCTTGTACGGCGTATTCTCCTGCGCGGTATCGTTCCACGCGAACTTGGAGACCTGCACCTTGCGGGTTGCAATACCGTCCACCGAGATGGTGACGTTTGCCGTTTCCGGCTGACCACTGACGAGCGAAACGCCGCTCGGCAGCTTATCCTTGATGGACATGGAGATCGGCGTGCCCGTGTGGACGCTGCCGAGGTCGATCTCACCGAGGTTGATCTCCTTGATGTCGCTCAGCACCGCCTGATCGCTCGCGATAACCTCTACGTTCTCCGGGTCGATGACGCACTGCACCTGATTCTGCGTCAGGCTGCCGCCGTCCTTGAGGATAACGGTCAGCGGAATGTTGTTGACGCGGTAGATCGGAACCGAAACCTTGATCTTTTCGGTCTGGCTGGTGATATAGTTCGAGGTGAACGCCGCACCGTCCTGATCATACAGGGTTATCCTGCATTCGTAGTTGGTCAGCGAGGAATTGCGGCCGGTAACATCCACGGCTGCAACCGCCTTGGCCACCTGCGCCAGATCGGTTGCCGGACCGAAAACGGTGACCTTTTTGGTGGCCGCGGTCGGCTTGCCTGCGCGGTAGCCGTCGCTCGGTGTGCCGGTCACATTGACCTCGATCGGAACATCCTTGCTCTCCACGCGGTCCACGCGGACGTGCACCTTGCCGGGATTGACATAGTTAGTCTCCACGCCGGACTTGCTGACCGACACGGTGACCGGAAGATCGTATTCATTCGCCTCGGTCAGACCCGAGATATCCACCGTTGCGGTGATCTGGCTGGCGCGGACCTCGCCGACGCTCTTGCTCTGACCGCGCAGGCTGACAGTGACCGTTGTGTTCTCGCCCTCGATGAGTTCCAGACCGGTCGATGCTTTCAGCTGCGACGCACCGATGACGCGCACCGGCACATCGTCAAAGCGCATGTTGCGCTCAGGATTGTCAATATCCATAACAACTGCCCACAGAACGATAGACAGCGCCAGCGACAGGAGCTTCAGCAGAAAATCCTGCTTTTTGATAAAATTCTTCTTCACTTGCCGGCACCTCCCTTCCACTTGTCGCGGATGGCGGCAATACGGCTTTTTTCGTTCCTGTTCCTGAGTTCATCGCCGAGCAGCTCGCTCTCGAGCATTTTCTGCAGAATCTCGGGCGACAGATGGCGCTTGAGCATGCCGCCGATGGCGACAGAGATCGCGCCGGTCTCCTCGGAGACGACAACGAGCACGCTGTCCGCAGTCTCGCTCATGCCGACAGCCGCGCGGTGGCGCGTGCCGAGGTCGCGCGACAGACCCTGATTGCCGGAAAGCGGCAGCACGCAGCCTGCAGCGCACACCCGTCCGGCACGGACGATCATGGCACCGTCATGCAGCGGGCTGTTCTTGAAGAAAATGTTCTTGATGAGCTCGGCAGACGGTGCTGCGTCCACTCTCGTGCCGGTGGCGATGATCTCACCGAGACGCTCCTTGCGCTCGAACACGATGAGCGCGCCGGTCTTGGTCCTGGACATATCCGCGCACGCGGAAACGGTTGCAACGATCATGCTCTCCACCACATTCGGGTCGGTATCCGGAATCAGCATGCGGCTGAGGTTGCCCTTGCCGATCTGCTCGAGCAGGCGGCGCAGCTCCGGCTGAAAAATGACCACAACGGCGAATACGCCGACGCTGAGCGCGTTGCGCAGCAGCCACGAGATCATGGTCAGATGCAGGAAGCTGGCGAACAGCATGATAAGCACCAGAATAAGAATACCCTTGGCCAGTCGTGCGGCGCTGGTATCCTTCAGCAGCTTCATAACACGGTAAATGATATACGCCACGACGAGGATATCCACCACGTCGATCGGCGTCATTGTGCGGAATTGATCAAACGCACTGAAAAAAGAACTTATTATGGTCCGCCATGATAAATTCGGTGAGAATACATTTTGCAGCGCTCCCATTTTGTCACCTATCCTAACTTGCTCCTCATATTCGCGGGCATTTGCGGATGCACGCAGCAGATTGCACGCAAACACCATGTTTTACCTTACTTATACTACCACAAATCCGGCTTTCTGTATAGCGTGTTCACAGTTTTTTTACCAATCTGCAAACTTTGTCTGCGGCCTGCTCCAGCTGCCGCGCCGTTGAGTAGAACGACAGGGACAGCCGCACGGTTCCGGTGTCCTCCGTGCCCGCCGTCCGGTGCGCGAGCGGCGCACAGTGCAGCCCCGCCCGGGTGCACACGCCCTCGTCCGAGAGCATATCCGCGAGCACCTCACTCGGCGTGCCGGGAACACGGAAGGACAGCACGCCGGTCTGCTCCTTTCCGGCAAAGCACTCGATTTTGCTTTCGCGGGAGAGCGCACGGGCAAGCTCATGCACCAGCCGTCTCTCCTGCCCGGCAATGTGTGCCGGCGTGACCGCCCGGACAAAGGCGATGCCCGCCGCGAGTCCCGCGATGCCGGGCACATTCGGCGTGCCGCTCTCGAGCGCATCCGGCAGAAAATCCGGCTGACGCAGCTTCTCGGACAGACTGCCCGTTCCTCCGGTCAGCAGCGGCTTCGCGGCAATCCGGTCGTCGAGCGCCAGCAGAATGCCCGTGCCCATCGGTCCGTACAGCGCCTTGTGTCCGGGCATGCACACCGCCGCAAGACACGGATAGCGCTTTACGTCAATCTCCGCCACGCCCGCCGACTGCGACGCATCCAGGATGAGCGGCACGCCTGCCGCCGTCAGCAATTCCGCAATTTCGTCCAGCGGCGCAATGCTGCCGAACACGTTGGAAACATGGCTGAGTATCATCAGGTCGGCGCCCTGCACAAGCGCCTGTTTCAGCGCGGAAACCATAGCCGCGCCGTCCCACAGCGGCGTATCCAGCACGGTCGGCTCAATATTTCGAGCCGTCAGCGGCCGCATGACCGCATTGTGCTCGTAACCGCTCACAATGACGCGGGAATCCGGCGCAACCAGAGCATTTACCGCAATATTCAGCGCATGTGTGGCGTTCAGCGTAAAAATGACGCGCTCCGGCTCGCCCACGCCGAACAGCGCCGCTGCCTGCTCCCGACAGGCGTACACCAGCTCTCCCGCTCGACCGGCTGCCGCGTAGCTGCCTCGTGCGTAGCCTGCCGCGCCATACATCGCACGGCGAACCGCCTGCTCGACCGCCCGCGGCTTATACAAGGTGGTGGCAGCATTATCCAGATAGATCATGTCAGTCCTCCCGCAGCACACGGCACGGCGGCGCACCAAGCTGCCGCAGCCGATGCACAGCCCAGTCCGCCTGCTGCGCGCTCACGCGCACCGCCCATCCGCAGGATTCGGTTCGTTCGTGACGCGGCGGGCGCGTGACCTCTCCCGGTACACCCAACCGCGCCAAATGCCGCCGCAGGCCGATGGCCTCGGTCTGACTGCGGCAGATCAACAGCGCATAACCGCCCATAAGGGCACTCCTCCCTCCCAATTCTGAGAAACTAAGGCAATACCGCATAATTGAACAAAAGCGATTTGTGAGTAAATTTTGCGGACTGACGAGGCGCAGTTTTGCGGTAATACTTGATGTATTACCGTGAAATCTCGGCAGCGCGGACGGAACTCGCGCAAGGAACCGAAGCCAAAGTCAGGGCACAAAATTTCCGCAAAGAGCCGCGGCAGCGCGACCGGAGCCTGCGCAAGGAGCCGCGGCAGCGCGACCGGAGCCTGCGCAAGGAGCCGCAGCTTTAATTGTGCGGTGTTACCCTAAGGTTTCTCCCCTCATACTATGTTGAAATGAGCGAAAAAGTGTGCTATGCTGAGTAAGTTATAAACTACAATCCCGACTGGAGTTGAAAACAATGGAGCTTTCCGCCCTTTCCCTGCGTCTGCGCGCGCTTTCCGTGCTGCGCGGACTGCTCCCCCATCCGCTGGTGCGCGCCTACAGCGACGCGCTGACCGCGCTCGACGGCACAGCCGCCGACTTTGCCGACCGCTACGGCGCACTGTGCGCGACCCGCTTCTCCTGCGTCGATATCGCGCAGGCAGTGCTCGATGCCGTGCACTTTGACACCAACACCCTGACCGATACCATCAACGCACCGGAAGCGGCTGTGCTCAATGCCGCAACCCACGATCTGGACGTGCTGAACGCTCTGCTCGCGCTCGATGGCGAAGCCTTCAAGTCCGCAGCAGCGGACAAGTTCTACGAGCCTGCCCTCGAGGATCTGCCGGACTTCGAGGCCGCGGACTCGCTTCCGTTCTCCACCGGTGCGGCTCTTGCCGATTACTACCGCGAGGAGGGCTACGGCTTCTTCGCACAGTCCTCTGCGTTTGCCATGCAGGACGACGGCTCGGCGACCCCGATCGTGCATCCGGACGCCATCCGTCTGCACGACCTGCCCGGCTACGAAATGCAGAAGCAGAAAATCCTCAAGAACACGCTTGCCTTCCTCGACGGACGCGATGCCAACAACATCCTGCTCTACGGCGACAAGGGCACCGGCAAGTCCTCGACCGTCAAGGCGGTTGCCAATGAGTACGCCGACTGCGGCCTGAAGATCATCGAGATGTCTCCGCGGCAGATCACCAACTTCCCCAAGCTGTTCGAGCAGACCCTGCGTTCGCCGTTCCGCTTCATCGTATTCCTCGACGACCTGACCTTCAGCAGCGAGGACGACAACTTTGCCGCGCTCAAGGCATTTATCGAGGGCGGTCTGGCCGGAAAACCGTCCAATCTGGTCATTTACGCAACGTCCAACCGCCGTCATCTCATCCGTGAGAGCATGGCTGACCGTCAGGGCGATGAGGTGCGCGTGCGTGACACCCTCGAGACCGTCACCTCGCTGTCCGACCGTTTCGGTCTGGAGATCACCTTCTCCGTGCCGGATAAGGACGAGTATCTGTACATCGTCGAGCAGCTGGCTAAGGAGAACGAGCTGAACCTTGATACGGACGAGCTGCACCTGCTTGCAGAGCGCTTTGCGCTGCGCCGCAACGGCCGCTCGCCGCGTACCGCAAGACAGTTCATCAGCCAGCAGCTGGCGGAGCAGTATGGCAAGTAATTGAAAATGGAGAATGATTTCATTTTCCACTTCGTGTGCAGAAAAGGCAGATTTTCGTTTGAAAATCTGCCTTTTGTTTTACCATTTGCAGCATCTTTGCCATAGGGTGTGCCGAAGGCGGCGCACCCTATGGGATACCGCTCCATTTTCAATCCTCAATTATTTACCAGCCGAACGAACCAAACGGACTGGAGAACCGATAGCTGCCGTAGCCGTCATTCTGCTGCGAATTATCGCTCTGGCTGCTCTGGCGCTGCTGGGTCTGGGCATTCGGGTCATCGCCCTCGAGGTCGTGCGAATCGGTCAGCGTGATGGTGATATTGAGCGTCTTGCCGGTCGAAATGCGGTATACGCTCAGCGTCAGCTTGTCGCCGGCCTTCTTATCCTGCTTGAGTTCGTTTACCTTATCCATGTCCGGGGTCGGGGTACCGTCAACGGCGGTGATGACATCACCGACCTGCAGACCCTCACTGGCTGCCTTTGCACGGGAATCAATGGAATATACCTGCACGCCAGACACCTTGCCGTCCGCGGACTCGACGTTCTGGCCGGTGATGCCGATGGACGGACGGCCGGAGACGTAACCGTTCTGAATCAGCTCATCAACAATATCCTTGGCGGTGTTGATCGGGATGGCAAAGCCCATGCCCTCAACGGTGGCGCTGCCGAACGCATTGCCGGACAGCTTAGCGGACGTGATGCCGACCACCTGACCGTACTTGTTGATCAGTGCGCCGCCGGAGTTACCGTTGTTGATGGAAGCATCGGTCTGAATCAGCGTCATAACACGGTCATTGACGGTCAGATCGCGGTTGATGGCGGAAATACGGCCGCCGGTGATGGTGTTCGCAAACTGCACGCCGCCGGGAGAACCGATCGCGTAGGCATACTCGCCCGGCTCCAGCTCATCCGAGTCACCGAACTCTGCGGCGGTCAGGTCGCTTGTCGGCGTTACCTTGATGACCGCAAGGTCGGTCTGCTCATCCGTGCCGATGATCTCGGCATCAAGAGAGGTGCCGTCGCTCAGCTGTACCGAAACCGACTGCGCGCCGTCCACAACGTGGTTGTTGGTGATGATGTAGCCGTCCTTGCTCATGATGACGCCCGAGCCGCTGCCTGTGCCCTCCGAGGTGGTGGAGATAACCGATACGACCGACGGATTGACCTTTTTATAGATATCCTCACCGGCCATGCCATCCGCGGTGTCGTAGTTGTCCGAGGAGTTGCTCGAATCCGAGGTCGGCTTGCTGTTGATTTGCAGCGTCGGCGCGGAATCCGAGGTCGATGCCGAAGCGCCGGAATCGCTGTTTGCATTGCCGCCGAACGCCATATTGCCGACAACGGCGCCGCCTGCAAACAGCAGGCACGCAGCTGCTACACCGCACAGGCCGAGCGCTAAGCCTCTGCTGTGCTTTTTATTCTTCGGGGTGTGCGGCTTCTGACTCATCGGCGGAACCTCGCCGAAGCCGGTCTGCTGCTGCGCCTGATGGAACTCCGGATGCTGCACCGGCGTCTGGAACGGCGTGCGCGGCTCTTCTGCCTGCGGCTGCTCGTTCTGCGGTGCCTGTGCGGGCTGTTCCGCCTGCGGCTGCTGCATCGGCTGCTCGCTCTGCGGAGCCTGTGCGGGCTGCTCTGCCTGCGGCTGCTGCATCGGCTGCTCGTTCTGCGGTGCAGTGTTCCGGGTTTCGGCGGCCGGCTGTTCGTTATTCTGATCGCTGCTGTTCAGCGGTGTTTTGTTGTTCATGTTGAAGTCGTCCATGATACTGACCTCCTGTTGTTATTCGCGGGACCATTCCGTTCCCTCTGTTGATGCTTCTATCATAGTTTCTCAATGTGGCAGTTTGTTGAAAACAATATGAATATTTTTTGAACACTCAATCAAGAATCTGTGTCCGTGCAGAGAACGACCTCCCTGCGCATTGCTGCACACGGAGGTCGTTTTTTAGGCGTTATTCGGTTTATTCTGCTCCGGTGCGAGCGGCAGGGTGAACTCAAACTCGGTTTCGCCGCCGCCCGAGCGGACGGAGATCTCGCCGCCGTGCAGGTTGATGATATTCTTCACAATATACAGGCCGAGACCTGCGCCGGTCTTATCCATCGAGCGCGAACGGTCGGTCTTGTAGAAGCGGTCGAACACATGCGGCAGATCCTCCGCCGAGATGCCGATACCGGTGTTGCTGATGGCGAACACGCACAGCTGTCCCTCCTGATGGACCTTCAGCCCCAGCGTACCGCCGTCCTCGATGAACTTTACCGCGTTATCGGTCAGGTTGTACACCGCGCGGTACAGGTGGTCGCGGTCGCCCATGACGGTCAGCCGTTCCTCGAGATCGCACTGCACATCCAGCTTCTTTTTCTCAATCTTCTGCTCGAACGAGAGCAGGATCTGCGCCGTCATTTCGGTAAAGTCGAACGGCGCCGGACTGAGGATCAGCTCGCCGGACTGAATTTTTGCGGCATCCAGCATGCGGTTTACCATGCGGGACAGGCGTTTGGTCTCCTCCGCGATGATCTTCAGATACTTGTCGCGCTGGTCGAGCGGAATCGTGCCGTCGATCATGCCGTCCACAAAGCCGCCGATGGTCGTCATCGGGGTCTTGAACTCGTGGCTGACGTTGGAAATGAAGCCGCGGGTCAGCTCCTCGAGCTGGTCAAGGTCGCGCGCCATGTTGTTGAACGAGACCGCCAGCTCGTCAATCTCATAGCAGCGGTTGTCCTCGGGCACGCGCACATCGAAGTTGCCGCCCGCAAATTCCTTAGCGGCGGCGGCAATCGTCTTGAGCGGACGCGTGACGTGCTGAGAGATTATGAACGAAATCACCAGCATGACCGCCAGTGTCACCAGCAGGATGAGCACGAGCGTCTGCGTCGAGTGACGCACCACGCCTGCCGAATTCGGGTCCTGCGTGGAGACGAAGATCATCAAATCCGCATCGCCGTTATCATCCTTGACGCAGGTGCCCACCGTGTAAAACGAGGACTCACTCAGCACACCGAGTGACCCGACAGACGCATAACTGCCGTTTTTGTGCATCTCCGCGACCACTTCGTTTGAGATATGATAGCCGGGCAGCGTGTAGGTCGTGCCGTCCGGCTTGGCGCCCATTTCAATGTTGCCGTCCGCGTCCGTGATGAGCACGGTCAGCTCATCCTCCTTGGCCACGCGCGCGATAGACAGCACATAAATCTGACGGATCACGTCAGAGTCCGTACCCTCGAGCAGCTTGCTCTGCTCGGCAAGGCTCTGCACGGTCGTGCGCAGCTCGGTCTGCTTGGCGTGCAGCGCGTAGCTGCTCATCTGGTAGCAGAACACCACGCCGGCCAGTGCAAACGCGCACACGATCAAAACCAGATGGGCCACATAGTCCTTGAAGAAAAAACTGCGTCTGCCCATGGCTTACTCCTTGGTCTCAAACTTGTAGCCGACACCCCATACGGTTTTCAGCTCCCACTTGTCCGAAACGCCCTCCAGCTTTTCGCGCAGACGCTTGACGTGTACGTCAACCGTTCTCGTATCACCGAAATAGTCAAAGCCCCAGACATCGTCGAGCAGCTGTGCGCGGGTGAACACGCGGTTCGGACTGGACGCGAGGAAGTACAGCAGCTCGATCTCCTTCGGCGGTGCGTCCACGCGCTTACCCTTGATGACCAGATCGTACGCCTGCTTGTCGATGACAAGATTGTCAAACGACAGCTTCTCGGGCGCATCATCCGGCGCCATGCGGCGGAACACCGCACGCACGCGCGCAATGACCTCCGGCATTTCGAGCGGCTTTACGATGTAGTCGTCCGCGCCCATCTCCAGACCGGAAACGCGGTCGGCGGTTTCGCCCTTGGCCGTCAGCATGATGATCGGCACATCGCTCTCCGCGCGGATCTCCCTGCAGACCGCCCAGCCGTCCATCACCGGCATCATCACGTCGAGCAGCAGCATGTCCGGCTTGTCCGACTTCCACTTTTTGATGCCCTCCACGCCGTTTTCCGCCTCGAGCACCGTGTAGCCTTCGCGCTCCAGATACAGGCGCAGCAGCTCACGGATGTTGGCCTCGTCCTCTACGATCAATATCTTCTTGGGCATAGTTCTCCCCTGCTTTCCCAGTTTAATCTAATTCTATTATAGCGCGTTTTTGAGGAAAAAGCATTAACAATCTGTAAAACACCGCTTTGCACCTGACAGTTCCTGTGCTATACTGAATATATCACCCAAAAGGAGAATTTTTATGTCACAGACGGTAGAAATGCATATTATTGCGCGGATACACAGCGATTTTCCCACCAAATTCGGCATTCCGCGGCAGAGCGGACTGGCGGACGTACCGGCGCGCATTGTATTCGAGCCGGAATACCGCAACGCGGATGCGCTGCGCGGCATAGAGGGTTTCTCGCACCTGTGGCTGATCTGGCAGTTTTCGGCAGCCGTGCGCGACGGCTGGTCGCCGACCGTGCGCCCGCCCAAGCTGGGCGGCAATAAGCGCATCGGCGTGTTTGCGACACGCTCGCCGTTCCGGCCGAACGAGATCGGGCTGTCCTCGGTGCGGCTTGACCGCGTGGAGCCCAACACGCCGGACGGTCCGGTGCTGCACATTTCGGGCGCGGATCTGATGGACGGCACGCCGATTTTCGACATCAAGCCGTATCTTGCGTACACGGACTCGCATCCGGAGGCGCTCGGCGGCTTTGCGCTCACGACCGATGCTGTGCGCGTGGAATGTCCGGCAAGCCTGCTCGAAAAGCTGCCGCAGGAACGCCGTCAAACCCTGCTGAACGTGCTCGCGCAGGACCCGAGACCGGGCTATCAGCACGAGGCAGGCCGCGTGTACGGGTTCCCGTTTGCGGGATTTGAGGTAAAATTCACCGTGGAAGGTGACTTGCTGACCGTTCTGCAAATCGAGAGTCGCTAACGCGGTTCATGTTCCCCGTCTATTCCGTGCCGAAAACAAAAAAATCACCGAAACGATTTGTTTCGGTGATTTTCTTTTACGTTTTATTAGAGGCCGGTCGGAGTGATCTTCTCGAAGTCCTCCAGCGTGCCGCCGTTCATGAAGCAGTCGATGATCTGCTTGCCGAGCGGCTCAAGCTCCGGCGTATCGAACTTCGCCAGTTCCTTGCGGAAGAAGTCGGTCAGGATCTTTGCGCCTGCGTCGTAGCCGTCGGTGCCTACGCGGTCCTGCGTATCAACGCGCAGGAACTTAGAGCGGATCTTCTGGCCGTCGATGGTCAGATCCTTCATCGCGTAGCCGAGCAGCGGGCAGCGTGCCGGCTCAAGGTGCTCGCGGCGGATCTTTGCGCCGCCGTGGCGTGCCAGATACTCACGGGAGATCCACTCAGCCGCAAAGCCGACCTTGTAAACGCCGATGTGCTGGTTCGGGATCAGGACGTAGCGGGTGTTCGGGCTGTCCACGATCTGGTGCAGCAGCAGGTTGGCCTGCTTTACGCGCTTGCCGGTTGCAAACGGCCAGTAGGAACCAACGCCCTCGCTCTTCAGCTCGTTGCCGGTTACGATAGACGGGTTATTGAAGCCGCGCGGTGCGATCAGGCGCCACAGCCAAGCCAGTGCCGGCGGAATGATATGCAGCATACCCATGATGCCGTAGTTCGGGTTATCGCGGGTGGAGGGGGGCATACGAACGCCGAAAGAGCGTACGTCTACTTCTACCGGTTCCTTGACGATGTTCGGAACATCCCAGCGCGGCACGATGGCACGCGGGTTGGAGCACGGCTTGCCGTTGGAATCCAGGGTGTGCTCCCAGATCAGCAGGGTTGCACCCGGATGGCCTTCCATGTTGAAGAAGCACAGCGGCTCCTTCGGCTCGGTGCAGATGCGCTCGTAAACCGGATCGCAGCCGTAGTGGGTTACGCCGTCCATACGGAGGAACCAGCCGTCCTCACCGTCAACGAGTACCAGCTTACCGGACTTGTTCTGCACGCCCGGATAGCAGGTAGCCATATCGTCGCACACCGGCTCGATCTTGCAGGTGGAGCTGATATGCAGGTAGGTCTTTTCGCCCGTTACCGTGTTGGTAGAGAGCAGCACCTCGCCGTCCGGCTCGCGGGCGATGTCCTGCAGCATCTCGCTCTTGCCGCCGCCGGAAGCGCCCTCGTGCATGATGACAAGCTCGTTCTCGTACGGGGTGATCAGACGGCCTGCGGAAGTATGGCAGGTGGTCCAGCCCTCCTGCTCGCCAATGTCGAGCAGTACGGAGTAAACACCCTTCTTGGCAGACGGGCCCGGATACAGGTTGTAGGAGAATACCTCGTGGCAGTCATCCAGACGGTTGTGAACAACGACCTGCTTGCCCTCAAAGTGGGTGTGACGGAACGGAGGTGCAACGTAGATGATCGCACGCGGCTTGTAGCCCTCGGTCTCCTCTGCGCTTACAAAGCCCTGCAGATGTGCCAGCGCAAATGCGAAGAACGCGCACTGCTTCGGGCATACGAGCATGGAGCCGTAGCCGTACTGGTTGCCGCCGGAATTAAACGGCATGAGGATCAGCTCCTGCGTCTTGAACCAGTCCATGGTCTCGCGGCGCAGCTTGTCAAACTTGTAGCCGTACACATCCGCAAAGCGCTTCTTATCGGTCGGCTTGTCGTCTGCGATGCGCATGCAGTCCGGCTCGCGGCGGCGCATGTAATCCTCTGCAAAGTTAACGGATGCGCCGTTCTTGCAGCGGACAACATCAGCTTCTTTTACCAGACCCTTGCCCGGTACATCGAACACAACGTCGTACACGTCGGCATGTTCCGGACCGAATACCATGTCGTACAGTTCCGCCTTGCTGGTGGGAACAAATACGCCCTTGCAGTTCTCGATGACATCGGTCAATTCATCGGTAAAGGTGAATTTGGTGAGCAATGAGTTCATCTGTATCATTTCCTCCTTAAGCACCGCGGAGTCCCTCGCCACGGCATGCTAACCGGGCCGGTTAAATTTCTTAACCTTTGCCCCATTGTCTTTCGATTATAGCATACCGCAAAACCCACCCTCTCGTCAACTGTGATTTTGCTTTTTTTGCAAGTTGAATTACAAGTTCTTGCAAAATGTACAAAACCTGAGGGATTTCTCACTGTTTTCCCGACACGGTCACTTGTCCGCCGATAGGACTTTTTTGCGAAAACGTTTCCGCATGGCAAAATCCGTTTCACAATGCGCAATCGTGTATCAAAAGTGCGATACTGTGCATCTGCGTACACTTTATCTCACATTCCAGCGCTCCCACACGCGGGTGACGGAATTGCATTTTCCGTTTCTTGTAATATCGAACAGCGCACCGGAAACTGCACAGTCGCCCTCAGCTGTCTTGAAATACTCGGTCAGGTCACCGCGAAACATGGCGATGGACTGCTCCACGCGCACGCCGAGCACGGACACGATCGGGCCGGTCATGCCGATATCCGTGATGTAGCCGGTGCCCTTGGGATTGACGCGCTCATCCGCGGTCTGCACATGCGTGTGCGTGCCCCAGACAGCCGCCGCGCGGCCATCGAGGTAATAGCCCATGGCCAGCTTTTCGCTCGTGGCGTTCGCGTGGATTTCGGCAAGCGCCACGTCGTACATGCCCTCGTTTTCCTTGAGGATGCGGTCTGCACACAGGAACGGATTATCCGGGCCGAATTTCATGTCGCAGCGGCCGATCAGGTTCATGACGAGCAGGCGCATGCCCTGCGGGCCGTCATAAATGCCCCAGCCCCGACCGGGGCTTTGCGGCGCAAGATTGGCCGGACGGAGAACATCCGAACGGCTGTCCAGATACGGCACGATCTGCTGCTTGCCGAACACATGGTTGCCGAGCGTGATCACGTCCGCGCCGGCGGCAAAAATGTCATCTGCCTGACGCGGGAGAACACCGTTTCCGGCTGCATTTTCGCCGTTTACGATGACGAAATCTGCGCCGGTGTCGCGCTTGATGCGGCGGAGCAGGCCGTGAAGCGCGTCGATACCCGCCTCACCGACCACATCGCCGATGACTAATAGTTTCATGAATTACCTCTTTCTATCATTGCTGCAAGCCGTTGATTGGTTCCGCTGAACCTCAGCGTGGGCACCGTACCCACGGTGAGGGGCAAGAGGGTAGACACCTACGGTTTCTACCCTCTTAACTCCCGTTTCCCTTTGTTTCCGAGTCTGGCGCAGATTGCCTACATGTGACCGCTGCGAAGCAGGGGGGAACGACAGTCGGGTTACCGTCGCGTGTCTTTCGTGAAATATTCGCAGTTCACAGATAGCGTACTGCTACACAGGTCGGAGGGTCTCCGCAGGCGCAACATAACAGTGTTGCGCAACTTGTTCGCACGTTATAATAGACAGGGCCTACGAAGATAAACTGTACCAAATACCTAAATCGTAGGTGCCTTCCGTAATCTCCAGACTAACGAGTTGCGCGACACGGGTATGTCGCGCCTGCGGAGATGAAACCACATGTGTAGCAGAATGGTATCTGACACTGCGAATATGTCTCGACATGGGAGCACACTGTGCTCCCCTACGGAAGAAAAAAACCTCTGCCGTTCCCTATTTCGCAGCGGTCACATGTCGGCAATCTGCGCCAGACTCTCCAAGGGAAAGGGGAGATTCACAAGAGGGTGGAAACCGCAGGTGTCTACCCTCTTGTGCGCCCGCCGGGTAGGCGCACCCCCGCTGAGGTTCAGCGAAAAACTCTCCGCCCGGATAGGGTGAACCGCCTGCGCGGTTCAAGTCCCCCGCTCAGCCGGTGCTGAAAAAGCTGCCGCCCTGTCAGGGGCGAACACGCCTGCGACAGTTCGTGTCCCCCAGCTGGTCGGTGCAGAAAATATATACAAAAAAGAGCCGCTGCACCCATGCAGCAGCTCTTTTCCATGCAAAAACTTAATCGAACAGAGTAGATACGGACGTCTCCTCGTAGATACGCGCGATCGCCTCGGTGAACACCGGTGCAACCGGCAGAACGTTGATCTTATCCAGCTTCTTGTCGTTGGTCAGCGGGATGGTATCGAGGATGGTCAGCTCCTTGATCGGGCTGTTCTGGATGCGCTCGATCGCCGGACCGGACAGTACACCGTGGCTTGCACAGGCGTAAACCTCGGTTGCGCCGCCGCGCTCTACCAGAGCGTCCGCTGCGTGCACGAGCGTGCCTGCGGTGTCGATCAGGTCGTCAACCAGAATGCACTTCTTGCCCTCTACGTTGCCGATGATGTTCATAACCTCGGATACGTTGGCCTTCGGACGGCGCTTGTCAATGATGGCAAGCGGCATATCCAGCTTCTGGGTGAACTTGCGGGCACGGGTAACCGAGCCCAAATCAGGAGAAACGATAACGGTATCATCGGTGCCGACGCCGAACTTGCCCGCAATGTACGGGATCAGAACGGAAGAACCGAGCATATTATCCACCGGAATGTCAAAGAAACCCTGGATCTGTGCAGCGTGCAGGTCCATAGTCAGCACGCGGTCAGCGCCTGCAGCGGTAATAAGGTTTGCGACCAGCTTTGCGGAGATCGGGTCACGTGCCTTGCTCTTGCGGTCCTGACGAGCGTAGCCGAAATACGGGATTACAGCCGTGATACGGCCTGCCGATGCACGCTTGCAGGAGTCGATCATGATGAGCAGCTCCATCAGGTTGTTGTTTACCGGACCGCAGGTGGACTGTACGAGGAACACGTCCGAGCCGCGAACGGATTCCGACATGGAAACCGAGATTTCGCCGTCAGCGAAGGTAGAGATGGCAGCCTTGCCGATCGGCAGTCCGAGCGCAGAAGCGATCTGCATCGCCAGTGCGGGATGGGAGTTGCCGGAGAAAATTTTGATGTTTTTTCCGTGAGAAATCATTGATTTGCCTCCGTCATATAAATATATTTTTTGTTCCGTGTGGATTTATATACGTTTTATAGATTTACTTCTTGTCCTTCTCGTGTGCGGCGCGGCGGCGGTCGTTCCAGCCCTCAAGATTGGTCTGGCGGGCGCGCGCAACGCTCAGCGCACCGGCAGGAACGTCCTTGGTGACAGTCGTACCGGCAGCCGTAAACGCACGGTCGCCCAGCTTGACAGGCGAAACGAGGTTGGTATTGCAGCCGATGAAGCAGTCGTCACCGATCTCGGTGCGGTACTTGTGATAGCCGTCGTAGTTGACAACGACCGTGCCGCAGCCGAAGTTGACGCGCTCACCAACGGTCGCGTCGCCGATATAGGTCAGGTGCGAAACCTTGGTGCCGTTGCCGATGGTGGACTTCTTCAGCTCTACAAAGTCGCCGATGCGGCAGCCGTCACCGACCACGCTCTGCGGGCGGATATAGGCAAACGGACCGACCGTGGTATTGCTGCCGACGGTGGATTCATAAACCTGCGAATTGTTTACCGTGGTGCCTGCGCCGATCTCGGCTTTTTCGAGGATGGTGTTCGGGCCGATGACCGCGCCCGCGCCGACTTTGCAGCCGGGACGGATGTGACAGCCGGGCAGAATGGTCGCGCCCGGTGCAATATCAGCGTCCGGCGCAATGTAGGTGCTGGTCAGATCGAAGATCTGCACACCCTTTTTAATCAGGCTATAGTTGACACGCTGCATCATCTCGACCTGCGCCATAAAGGCGGCAGTGCCGTCACAGATGACGTAAATCTTGTTGGTGATAGCAATGCCCTTCTGCGCACCGGCTGCAACAGCCGCAGCAACCAGGCCGTCGAGCGTATCAGCGCCGCTCGCAAGTGCCTTTTTCAGCATATCCCAAGTGAACATGGCGGCATAGCAGCGGCTGTCTCTCGGCAGCGGCTGACCTTCCGCGTCAAAGCCCTGCTGCTCGGCAGACAGTACGCTGACGCCGTAACCGGTGTTCAGGTGCGTCTCAGCCAGATGGAACAGCGCGTCCTCCTCTGCCAGTGCAAACGGAGCCGCCAGCACCAGAACGTGCTCGCTCTCCGGCAGCGCAGCCAGCGAGGCAAAACGATTTGCGGCATCAAGCGCGATGTCCTGTGCGCCGGCAACGGCAGGCTCTCTGTCGTCGTGCGCAAAGAAGCACGCCTCTACCGCATCAGGCAGCGCATCCCGCATTGCATCACCCGCAGTGCCGAACAGCACCGGACGCGCAAAGGCAGAAATGCCGCTTTCGTCAAACAGGCCGCCAACCATGACGGCATTTACTTTATTCATCGCAGAAATCCTTTCGTTTCTCAAGGGTCATACGACCAGATTTTCCGATATAGCTTTATTATACAACAGTATGCCGCAAATTGCATTATCATTTTTCGATAAATTTCTTCTCACCGCATAATATTTTTCGCCGTTTGCATACAAAGGCCGCAAAGCAAGCGTTTTGGTGGGAAATCAAGTAATGGAAAATTGAGATACCCACCGCCGCAGGCGGCTCTCAGCGAGTCGGAATGGAGGATGGCGAATTCGTGTGGGGAGTGAAGATCACGCCAACCGCGAACCACGTTCGCGGCATAAAATGAAGCGCGTGCGCAACGAAAATGGCAGGACATGCGCCTGCCATTTTTAAGGCAACACCGCACAATTAAGACTGCGGTGCTTTGCGGAAATTTTGTGTCCTGACTTTGTTGCAGTTTCACGGTAATACATCAAGTATTACCGCAAAACTGTGCCTCGTCAGTACGCAAAATTTACTCGCAAATCACTCTTGTTCAATTATGCGGTATTGCCTTAACAAACAGTAAAACACCCCGAAAACCGGAAAGTTTTCGGGGTGTTTTGCTGCAACAGGTGTTCCCGCCCTGTCCGTGAAACGGACACGCGCGGCGACACCGTCCCTCGATTCAAAGGACAAGTCCTTTGAATCGAAAAAGCCGCAGGCTTTTAGCCCTGTACAGCTACTACTTCTACCTCAACCTTAGCGCCGAGCGGCAGAGCAGCTACTTCAACACAGGAACGAGCCGGAGCGCCTTCCGGGAAGTACTTCGCGTACACGCCGTTGAATGCAGCAAAGTCGTTGATGTCGGACAGGAAGCAGGTGGTCTTGACAACACGGTCAAAGCCTACGCCGCCCTGTGCCAGAACGCACTGCAGGTTCTTCATAACCTGCTCGGTCTGCTCCTCGATGGTGGTTGCTACGATCTTGCCCTCCTTCGGGTCGATCGGAACCTGACCGGAGGTAAATACGAAACCGTTTGCAGCGATTGCCTGAGAGTACGGGCCTACGGCTGCCGGTGCGAGATCAGTGTGCAGAACTTCCTTGATAGCCATGGTGGGAATTCTCCTTTATATATCTTTATTTTTTGATAACAGGGTGAAATAAGTGCTTTTGTGCATAAAATCCGCACAGAAACGCAATTGTGGCGTAGCCAGTGGTAACGACGCACGGTTCATCGAGAGCGATTTACGAGCAAATTTTGCGTCTTGATTAGGCGCGGCTTTGCAGCAATACTTTGTGTATTGCAAAAAGCCGGAACAACATCAAGGCACAAAATTTCCGTAAAGCGCCGAAGATGCAACCGTGTGGCGTTGCCACAATTACTTCTTGCCGCCCTTGGTCTTTTTCAGACGCTCGGTGTTGGACAGAACGCGCTTGCGCATACGGATGCTCTCCGGGGTAATCTCGAGCAGCTCATCGTCGGAGATGAACTCGAGTGCCGCCTCGATGGACATCTGGCGCGGCGGAATCAGGCGCAGCGCATCATCCGAGCCGGATGCACGCATGTTGGTCAGCTGCTTCTTCTTGCAGACGTTTACAGCCATGTCCTCGCCGCGCGGGTTCTCGCCGACGATCATGCCTTCGTATACCATCGTGCCGGGGCCGATGAACAGCGGGCCGCGATCCTGTGCGTTGAACAGGCCGTAGCCGACAGCCTCGCCGGCCTCAAACGCGATCAGAGAACCGGTGGTGCGCTTCTGGATATCGCCCTTGTACGGCTGATAGCCGTTGAATACGGAGGACATAACGCCCTCGCCCTTGGTATCGGTCAGGAACTCGGTGCGGTAGCCGAACAGGCCGCGTGCCGGGATGATGAACTCGAGGCGCATACGGTCGGTGCCCTTCGGGTTCATGGAAACGAGCTCGCCCTTGCGGGAGCCCATCTTCTCCATGATCGCGCCGACAGCATCTGCCGGAACGTCTGCGATCATGCGCTCCATCGGCTCACAGGTCTTGCCGTCGATCTCCTTGAGCAGCGCCTTCGGTGCGCCAACCTGGAACTCGTAGCCCTCACGGCGCAGGTTCTCGATCAGGATGGACAGGTGCATCTCACCGCGGCCGCAAACGCGGAATGCGTCGGTGGTGTCGGTTTCGTTTACGCGCAGGGATACGTCCTTGAGCAGCTCACGGAACAGGCGCTCACGCAGGTGGCGGGAGGTGACAAACTTGCCTTCCTTGCCGGCGAACGGAGAGTCGTTGACCATAAAGGTCATCTCAACGGTCGGCTCGGAAATCTTAACGAACGGCAGAGCCTCAACGTGCTCGGGGTCGCACAGGGTCTCACCGATGGTAACGCCTTCGATGCCGGAGAAGCAAACGATCTCGCCTGCCTGTGCCTCCTCGATCGGCTGACGGCCCAGCTCCTCGATGGAGTACAGGGTAACCAGCTTTGCGTTGTACGGCTTGGTGTTGCCGTGGTAGTCGCAGACGGTAACCTGCTGACCTACCTTCATCGAGCCGCGCTCGATACGGCCGATGCCGATACGGCCAACGTACTCGTTGTAGTCAATAGAAGAAACGAGCATCTGGGTCGGGCCTTCGGTATCAACATGCGGCGCCGGAATGTGCTCGAGGATCTGCTCGAACAGCGGGGTCAGGTCCTTGCCCTCCACGTTCGGGGACATGGAAGCGGTGCCTGCACGGCCGGAGCAGTAAACGATCGGGCTGTCCAGCTGCTCGTCGGTCGCATCAAGGTTGAGCAGCAGCTCGAGAACCTCGTCGCCGATCTCGTTGAGACGAGCGTCCGGACGGTCGATCTTGTTGATTGCAATGATGATCTTGTGACCGAACTCCAGTGCCTTCTGCAGCACGAAGCGGGTCTGCGGCATCGGGCCTTCTGCTGCGTCAACCAGCAGAACAACGCCGTCTACCATCTTGAGGATACGCTCTACCTCGCCGGAGAAGTCGGCGTGGCCCGGGGTATCTACGATGTTGATCTTTACGCCCTTGTAATGTACAGAGGTGTTCTTTGCCAGAATGGTAATGCCGCGCTCACGCTCGATGTCGCCCGAGTCCATGACACGCTCCTCTACCACCTGATTTTCGCGGAAAGCGCCAGCCTGCTTGAGCATCTGATCGACCAGAGTAGTCTTGCCATGGTCAACGTGCGCAATGATGGCGATGTTGCGTAAATCGTTACGGATCATATATTCTATTCCTCCATCAGCGGGATTATTTTCGTACAGAATTTATTATACCCGTTTTTTCGTTCATTTTCCACCTATTTTATCGTCAAAATTACGGCGATATATCCGCTCTAAATTGTAAAATATTTTACCGGACTGAGAAATCCCCCCATGTTTTCCGGTTGACGCAGGCTTACTCCTGCCGTACAATAAAGAAAAGACGCAAGCGTCTGATAAAAGGAAGGAGAATCTCTATGAACAAAATCGGAAAGGCAATGCTCTGCACCGTACTGACCGGCGCGATGGCAGTCGGCGCCGCAGGCGCGGCTGACCTCGGCACGCTTTCGCCGCAGGGCGCAAAGGCGTATCTGAATCAGATCACCACCCTGCAGAACAAGTACGGCAAGGCCGCCGCACGCACGGATGACGGCTTTCAGGGACTGCTGACCGGCCTCTCAATGGCAAAGCTGGTGGATATGGACGGCGACGGCACGCCCGAGCTGTACTGCGGCGCAGGTCTGGACGGGCAGCATATGTATTCGTATGCGGATGGGAAAATCTACGCGCTGGATATTCCGGAGGGCGTGAGCAACTTCGGCACGGACGTTTCGCCGTGCGCGGATTTCTATGTTGGCGGCACGAAAGCCTATCTCGTGGACGGCCATGAGATAATGAACGGCTTCCCCGTCAAATACCTGACCAAGCAGGGCCGCAAGATCGTCACTGCGCTGACCTATACCGATGCCATCGACGACGATACTGGTAACCATATCTGTACGCTCAACGGCGAAAGCGTGACCTATCACGAGCTAAGTGCCGCACAGGTTGCCTTCACTAAGGGTATGACATGGGAGCACTACTCCTTCTGGGAAAGCCCATACAATGTGCCGGAGGTGCGCTCTGCCCGCGCATCGCTGACCGACACCATCACTTCCCTTCGCACGCTCACCAATCCGACTGCATATGTTTCCAAGCACAAGGTCGAGCTCAACGGTGCAAAGGCCAATCTTGCAGCCTATACCATCAACGGCAGCAACTATTTCAAGCTGCGCGACCTCGCCGCTGCCCTCAAGGGTCTGGACAGCGAGTTTGCGGTAACATGGAACGCCGCCCAGCAGCGCATCGACCTGACGAGCAAGACCGCATACACGCCGGTCGGCGGCGAACAGGCTGCCCTGCCCGCCGGCAATAAGGCCGCCTCGCTCACGAGCGCCGCTGTCTACCTCGACGGCAACCCGCTTTCCCTCACCGCCTACTCCATCGGCGGCAACAACTACTTCAAGCTGCGCGACCTCGTTTTCGCGCTCGGCTTTTCCGTGGATTGGAACGCGGACACCATGACCATGATCCTGACTGTGAAATAAAAAACACGCTGCACACAGCAAAAAGCCACCGTTTCAAAGAAACGGTGGCTTTTTCATGCTCAAAACGAAATCTTACTGGTTTGCTTCGATGTAGTTTACGATGTCACCGATGGTGCTCATCTTAGCAGCTTCCTCGTCGGAAATCGTTACGCCGAAG
The DNA here is from genome assembly GCF_027665985.1 of Butyricicoccus sp. AM78-15b2TA. Classification (NCBI taxonomy): domain Bacteria; kingdom Bacillati; phylum Bacillota; class Clostridia; order Eubacteriales; family Butyricicoccaceae; genus Butyricicoccus; species Butyricicoccus sp. AM78-15b2TA. Next base: position 48,712 of record NZ_JAQEHY010000008.1, on the reverse strand, counting down.
TTCTCCTCGAGGTCCATCATCAGCTCTACAACGTCCAGAGAATCTGCGTTCAGATCCTCCTTGACCTTGGTGTCCATGGTCATGGTGGAAGCGTCAGCGTCAAACTTGTCTGCCAGGATCTCACATACCTTTTCAAACATGGGATTTACACTCCTTCATTACTTTCTTGATTTATTGTTCTGAAAACTCCGACTCTGCGGAATTTTTCATACCGTTTCTGCAGCATCGTGTCGATGTCCGGCTCAGCATCCAGTTCGGCAAGCTGGTCGCGCAGCGTGCGCGCCACATTGCGGATAAGCTGTGCGGAGGATGTGCCCTCCTGAATGATGCCTTCGATCATACCGAAGCTGTACAGGTCCTGCGCGGTGATATGCAGCGTGTCCGCTGCCTCCGCTTCGCGCTTGGGGTCCTTCCAGAGAATGGACGCGCAGCCACGCGGCGAAATAACCGAATACAGGGCGTTCTCGAGCATGAGCACACGGTCCGCAACCGCCAGCGCCAGTGCGCCGCCGGAGCCGCCCTCACCCGTCACGATAGAGATAACAGGCGTTTTCAGCTCGATAAACTCATACAAACAGCGGGCAATGGCCTCGCCCTGACCGCGTTCCTCAGCGCCAACGCCGCAGAACGCGCCGCCGGTGTCAACAAAGTTGATGACCGGGCGGTGGAATTTCTCCGCCTGATGTGCGAGACGCAGGGCCTTTCGATAGCCCTCCGGGTGCGCCATGCCGAAGTTGGCGTCCATATTCTGCTCAATGGTGCGGCCCTTGCGGTGGCCGATTACCGTCACCGGTGTGCCGTTGAAGTAGCCAACGCCGCCGAGGATGGCATGGTCGTCCGAAAAATAGCGGTCGCCGTGCAGCTCGGTGAAGTCAGTGAACAGTTCATTGATATAGTCCGTGATCATCGGGCGCTTGGTATCGTGGATGATACGCATTTTTTCACTTGCGGGTTTGTTAATCACGACGCCACACCTGCCATTTCTTGGACTTGGAGCCGCAGTGCAGCTTCAAGAGTTTTTCCAGCGTTTCTCTGAGTTGATTACGCGGAACTATTTTATCACAGAAACCGTGCGATAGCAAGAACTCCGAAGACTGAAAATCGTCCGGGAGGGTCTGACCGATGGTTCCCTCGATAACACGGCGGCCGGCAAAGCCGATGGTCGTGCGCGGCTCCGCGAGGATAATATCGCCCAGCATGGCGAACGACGCGGTAACGCCGCCCGTAGTCGGGTCGGTCAGCACGGTGATATACAGCAGTCCGGCGTCCGAGTGACGGCGCGCCGCCGCGGACACCTTTGCCATCTGCAGGAGCGAAAACATGCCCTCCTGCATGCGCGCACCGCCGGAGCAGGTGAACAGCACGACAGGCAGACCCTTTTCGGTCGCGTACTCGAACAGGCGGGTCAGTTTTTCACCGACGACCGAACCCATAGACGCCATCATGAAATGGCTGTCCATGACGCCGATCGCGGTCTCCACGCCGCCGATCTTACACACGCCGGTCTTGACTGCGTCCGGCATGCCGACCTTTTCAGCCAGCACTGCCGTTTTCTCTGCGTATCCCGGGAAGTGGATCGGGTCCGCCGGTGCCAGATTGGCGTACAGCTCCTCAAAGCTGTCCTTATCCGCGATCTGACGGATGCGCGTGCGCGCGAGCAGTCGTCCGTAGCGTCCACAGTGCGGGCACACATACAGATTCTTGCCGTAGGCATACGCCTTCAGTTCTGCGCCGCAGCCCTTGCAGGTTACGACCTTGGCCGCTTCGTCCTCCTGCGGTTTCATTTCCATAGAGGTCTCGCGTGTTTTTTGAAACAGGTCGATCAGACCCATGCGTAACTCCCCTTTCTGGTGGAGGCAGTACCGCACGGTACCGCCTTTGAAATCCTCCGTAGTACAAAATCTTCGGATTCAATTATTCCTGTGCTAAACCTATTATACCATAATAAATGATTTAGTCAAAATCGCCGTTTGCGATGGAATTAACATTAAAGTTTGCTTCCACAAACGCCTTCGAGCACAGGATGTGCATCTGATAGTCGGTTGCGGTCACAACACCCTCAAACAGCATCTCCGCGAGGGCGCGGCGCATACGAACGATAGCCTGCTCACGGTCGGCGCCATAGACGATCAGCTTGCCGATCATGGAATCGTAAAACGGCGGAATCTTATATCCCTGATAAGCCGCGGAATCCACGCGCACGCCGGGACCGCCCGGCAGATGCAAGGACACCAGTGTGCCCGGACAGGGTGCAAAGTTTCTCGACGGGTCCTCCGCATTGATGCGGCACTCGATGGCGTGACCGCGGATGGTCAGATCCTCCTGCCGGAAGGACAGCGGCTCGCCTGCCGCCACGCGAAGCTGCTCGCAGACCAGATCTACGCCGGTGACCTCCTCGGTGACCGGGTGCTCGACCTGAATGCGGGTGTTCATCTCGCAGAAGTAGAAATTGCGGTCGTTATCGACCAGAAATTCGATCGTACCCGCGTTTCGGTAGCCGACGCGCTTTGCCAGCGCAACAGCCGCCGAGGTCATCTTCTCGCGCAGCTCGGGCGTGACGAAAGCCGACGGACTTTCCTCGATCAGCTTCTGGTGGCGGCGCTGCACCGAGCACTCACGCTCGAACAGGTGCACCACGTTACCGTAGTTATCGCCCAGAATCTGCACCTCGATATGGCGCGGATTGTGAATATATTTTTCCATGTACAGGCGGCCGTCACCGAAGTTGGCGATAGCCTCTGCAGCGGCGCTGTCGTACGCGTCCTTGAGGTCCTTGACGCTCTCGGCCACGCGTATGCCCTTGCCGCCGCCGCCGGATGCCGCCTTGAGCATGACCGGATAGCCGATGCGCTCGGCCTCGGAGATGGCTTCGTCAAAATCGCGCAGCGGGCCGTCCGTGCCGAGCGCGACCGGAACGCCTGCGGCGATCGCGTTGCGCTTTGCCTCGGATTTGTCGCCCATCAGGCGGATGGTTGCCGCAGTCGGGCCGATAAACGCCAGACCGGCCTGCGTGATGCGCTCGGCAAAATCCGGATTCTCGGACAGGAAGCCGAAGCCCGGATGAATGGCCTGACAGCCGGAAGCCAACGCCGCCGAAATGATATTATCCATATTCAGGTAGCTGTCCGCCGCACGGGCCGGACCGATGCAGACCGCTTCGTCCGCGATCTGCGCGTGCAGCGCTTCGCGGTCAGCCTCGGAGTAAACGGCCACCGAGATAATGCCTAAATCACGGCAGGCCTGAATAATGCGGACCGCAATCTCGCCGCGGTTCGCAATGAGTACCTTCTGAAACATTCGATTAGCTCTCTCCCGCCTCAGTCATTGATGACCATGCATTTGATCTCCGCTTCGGCGGCCTTCTCGTCACCGACCCAGGCAACGCCCTCGGCTACTGCCATCGGGCCGCGGCGCTTGGTGAAGGTAACTTCCAGACGAAGGGTATCGCCCGGCTTTGCCATTGCGCGGAATTTCGCCTTGTCAATGCCGGTGTAGACCGCAGTCTTGCCCTTGAATTCGGGCAGAGACAGCAGCGCTACGCCGCCTGCCTGCGCGAGCGCCTCCAGACGGAACACCGCGGGCATGATCGGGTTGCCCGGAAAGTGGCCCTGGAAGAAGAACTCGTCACCGGTCAGGTGCAGCGCACCGACTACATGGTTCTCGTCCATTTCGAGAATCTCGTCCACCAGAAGCATCGGCGGACGGTGCGGAAGGATCTCCATGATCTGTTCTTTGTTCAGCATATTATAATCCCTCTCCTTACAAAATGCAAGTAAAACACGCAATACAGCACTAATTATGCGGTAAAACCGCAATGCTTTGCATTGCGCATGAAATAGAAGCGCCTTGCGCTTCGTAAAAACCCGCGACATGTGCGGCGCAGCGCGAACGGCGTCGCGCAAGGTTAGCGCTGGGTTTTTACACCCCGACTCAGCCGTCTTGGGCGCTATCCTTGTGCGACTTCTTGGTCGCACTGCGCGCGGCGACATTCGGGTATCGAAAACTGGTTTCCACGGAACCTGTTTTCGTATATAGGGGGCTTGTGAAGCCCCCTATAAGCGTCATTCGATTACGCAGAGCACCTGGTTGTATTCAACCATATCGCCCGGCTGTGCCATAATGCGGATGATCTTGCCGTCGCACGGTGCCTTGATCTCGTTCATGATCTTCATCGCCTCGATGATGCAGAGGGTATCGCCCTCCTTCACCTGCTGACCGACCAGCACGAACGGCGGTTCGTCCGGCGAGGGAGAAGAGTAGAACGTGCCGACCAGCGGGCTCTTCACCTGCGTGCCGGCCGGGAGCTGCTCCTCTGCCGCCGGTGCCGCGTCTGCGCTCTCCGCTGCGGGTGCTGCCGCCGGCGCCGCTGCCGGTGCCGCCGCTGCTACCGATGCTGCAGCGATCACGGGAGCCGGTTCAGCTGCCTTGATCTTGATTTTTACGTCATCCAGTTCGAGCTCGACCTCGCCCAGCTTTTTTGCAGCCAGCGCGTCCATCAGCTCAAGCGCGATGTCTTTCAATTCTTTGATGTCCATTTTTATACCTTCTTGATCAGGATGCAGGCGTTGTGGCCGCCAAAGCCGAGCGAGTTGGAGATGGCAACATTGATCGGCATCTCAACCGCCTTGTTCGGAGTGATATCCAGATCGCACTCCGGATCCGGCTCCTTGTAGCCGATAGTCGGCGGTACAATGCCCTCGCGGATTGCCATAACGCAGGCAATGGCCTCAACCGCAGCCGCGCCGCCCAGCAGATGGCCGGTCATGGACTTGGTGGAGGATACCTTCACGTTGTAAGCCTCGTCGCCGAACGCCTTTTTGATGGCGATGGTTTCGTACTTCTCGTTGAGCGGGGTCGAGGTGCCGTGCGCGTTGATATAGTCAACGTCAGCCGGGGTCAGACCGGCATCCTCAATGGCACCGCGGATAGCGTGTGCAGCCGCATCGCCGTCCGGAGACGGGCTGGTGATGTGGTAAGCGTCGCCGGAAGCACCGTAGCCTGCCACCTCTGCCAGAATGGTCGCGCCGCGCTGCTGTGCGTGCGTCAGGCTCTCGAGTACGAGACAGCCTGCGCCTTCGCCCATGACAAAGCCGGAACGGCGTGCATCAAACGGGATGGAAGCCGCCGTCGGGTCCTCGCCCATGTGAACCGCCTTCATGTTCTGGAAGCCTGCCATCGAGATCGGGATAATGCCGTTCTCCGTGCCGCCGCAGACAACAACGTCCTGATAGCCGTGGCGGATGGCGCGCATTGCCTCACCGATCGAGTGGTTGCCGGTCGCGCACGCGGAAACCGGGCAGAAATTCTCACCCTTGAAGCCGAAGTGCATGGAGATATAAGCCGCCGCGATGTTGGCGATCATCTCCGGGATAGCGAACGGCGAAACGCGGCCGGGACCCTTTTCGAGCAGCTTCGGGACCTCCTGCTCGGCAACGTGCAGACCGCCTACGCCCGAGCCGAAGATAACGCCCGTGCGATAGGGATTGAAATTGCCTTCCTTGAGGCCTGCCTGCTCGACAGCCTGAATCGCTGCCGCCATTGCGTAATGCACATTTGCGTCTGCACGGCGCGCCTCACGCTTCTCCATATACTGGGTCGGGTCGAAGTCCTTGACCTCTGCACCCAGCTTTACCTTAAAATCGGATACATCAAACTTGGTGATGGGACCGATGCCGCACTTGCCGGTCTTGAGCGACTCCCAAAACGACGGCACATCGTTGCCGACCGGAGTGATAGCACCCATGCCGGTGATTACTACACGTTCCATATATTTGCTCCTTCATTCCAATATCACGCATTTATCTAATCGCAATTTTTATTCCACGCAGCAAAAAGGTATCACCGGATAATTCGGCAAGAGCAATTTGCGCAGGAATTTTGCGTTCTGATTAGGCGCGGGTTTGCAGCAATACTTTGTGTATTGCAAAAATCCGGAACGACATCAGAGCGGAAAATTACCGCAAAGTGCCGCAGGCGAATTGTCCGGTGATGCCTTAATAAAGTCCGCCGTCAGCGATGATCGTCTGGCCGGAAATATAGCTTGCAGCGTCGGAGGCCAGAAAGGCAACCACGCCTGCAATTTCCTCCGGCTTGCCGAAACGGCCGAGCGCGATCTGCTTCTTGGCGTTCTCGCGGATATCCTCGGGCACCTTGTCGCTCATCTCGGTGGCGATCCAGCCCGGAGCGACCGCGTTTACCGTAATGCCGCGCGCACCCAGCTCCTTGGCGGCGGTCTTGGTCATGCCGACCATACCCGCCTTGGCAGCGGTGTAGTTGATCTGGCCGTAGTTTCCGGTGAACGCCGAAACCGAGGTGATGTTGATAATGCGGCCCTGCTTTGCACGCATCATCATCGCACCGCACAGGCTGAGCATGTTGAAGGCACCCTTGAGGTTGGTGCGGATAACGGCATCGAACTGGTCCTCCTTCATGCGAACCATCAGACCGTCGCGGGTGATGCCCGCATTGTTGACGAGAACGAACGGTACGCCGATCTCTTCCTTAATTTCCTTGAGCGCGGTGCTGCAGGCGTCATAGTCCGCAACATCCCACTTCTTCACATAAGCGTTGACGCCGTGCGCGCGGCACTTCTCCGCCACAGCCTCAGCCTTTTCGACCGAGGACGCACAGTTGATGAGGACGTCGAAGCCGTCCTGCGCCAGCTTTTCCGCGATTGCCGCGCCAATGCCGCGGGAACCGCCGGTTACGATTGCTAAACTCATTGTTTACTCCATTCTATAGACAGGCAGGAGTGAGGAGTTTTCGTATCTCTTCACTCTCCGCTCTTATTCAAATCTCTTGTAAGCGTTCTTCAGAAGGTCCTCTGCCTGCGCGGTCATGCCCTTGAGGATCTCCTCGCACGGATGCAGCTCCTTGAGCATACCCGCAATCTGACCGGACATAAAGGTGCCCTCCTCATAGTTGCCGTCCTGCACGGCCTTGCGCAGCGAACCGGCGGTTGCCTTCTCAAGCTCCTCAAGAGAGGCATCGGTGTTCTGCTTCTCGAGCTCGAGGCACTTGCGCGCCATCGGGGTCTTGAGCGAACGCACCGGATGACCGGACGGACGACCGGTAACAACGGTCGAAATGTCGGTAGCCTTGAGGACGAGCTCCTTGTACTTATCCGAGATATAACATTCGTTGGAGGTGAGGAACACGGTGCCGCACTGTACACCTTCGGCGCCGAGCATCATAGCAGCTGCCATGCCGCGGCCGTCCGCAATGCCGCCTGCGGCGATGACCGGAATGCTCAGTGCGTCTACGACCTGCGGAACGAGCGGCATGGTGGTCAGCTCACCGATGTGGCCGCCGCCTTCCATACCCTCTGCGATAACCGCATCTGCACCTGCGCGCTCCATGCGCTTTGCCAGTGCAACCGAAGCAACGACCGGCATAACCTTAATGCCTGCGTTCTTCCAGTCCGCAATATACTTGCCCGGATTACCTGCGCCGGTGGTCAGCACTTCGATCTTCTCGTCGATGGCCAGCTGTGCCAGATCGTCCGCATTCGGGGAGAGCAGCATGATGTTCATACCGAGCGGCTTGTCCGTGATGGCACGCGCCTTATGGATCTCCTCACGGATGTAATCGACCGGAGCCGCGCCGCCCGCGATAATGCCCAGACCGCCTGCCTTGGAAACCGCAGCAGCCAGATGGTGCTCCGCGATCCACGCCATAGCGCCCTGCACGATCGGATATTCGATACCGAGAAGTTCTGTGATCTTGGTTTTCATAGGTTTGTTCTCCCCTTTTTAATAGGTAGTAAATTATTATAACATATTTTAACGCAAATAATAGACAGCGTGCATATTTTAGACAATTTACCTTAAATTTGTCTAACAGATAATGCCGGACGGCTGCAAGAACCGTCCGGATTTATCCAATATTATAGTTTAATCACAAATGCGCCATAAGTCAAGCCTCCGCCGAAACCGGTGCAGACAATGGTCTGTCCCTCGTGCAGCAGGCCGTTCTTACGCATTTCGTTCAGGCAGATCGGCACGCTTGCCGACGAGGTATTGCCGAAACGGTCCATATTGACGTAGATCTTCTCCTTCGGCAGATGATATCTGCGTGCAATAACATCCAGAATACGCAGATTCGCCTGATGCGGCACCACCCAGTCGATTTCCTCTGCGGTGACGCCTGCCCGCTTGAGCGCGGTGTCGATCGCAAGCGGTACGGCTCTTGCGGTGAAGCGCACGACCGGTGCACCCTGCATTTTCAGGAAACGCGCCTTCGGGTCCACCGTGCGGTCGCCGGAAAGCGGATCCTCGACCGGCAGGGCTTCCATGTGCAGGTACTCTGCACCCGAGCCGTCTGCCGCGGTGAAGGTGGACAGAATGCCGACCGATTCGTCCTCGGTCGCCTGATAAACGGCCGCAGCGGCACCGTCGCCGAACAGAATGCAGGTCGAGCGGTCGGTGTAATCCACGATGCGCGAAAGCGTTTCCGCCGATACAACCAACACGGTCTTTGCCTTGCCGGATTTAATGTAGCTGTCCGCAATGTCGGTCGCGGAGACAAAGCCGGTGCAGGCGTTGTTGATGTCGAACGCGCCGACCTGACGCGCCCCCAGCTTGTCCTGCAGGATAGACGCCGTATTCGGCGTGTTGGTATCCGGCGAGCAGGTACTGACAAGAATGAGGTCAAGCTCCTCTGCGGTGATGCCTGCATCCGCGAGTGCGTCCTGTGCGGCACCGAGCGCCAGCTCCCATGTATGTGTATTCTTTGCGATGCGGCGTTCGCGCACACCGGTGCGCTGCACGATCCACTCATCGCTGGTATCTACCATTTTTTCCAGCATGGCGTTGGTCAGGACAAAATCCGGAATGCAGGCGCCCGTGCCGATCAGTTTACTGTTGATGATTTCCACGCTCCTAAAAAGTCCAAATCGCTCTCCCAAAAAGCGTGGAAAAGCGACAATAGTTAGATTGACAAAGTATTCTCCGACTATTATAATAAAAGCACAGTAGATTGTCAAGACAGACCGTTATTATTTAGCAACACTTTGTGCGAAAATATCTATTAAAATACGGTGCTGTCAGCGTTTGATTATTATTTTGGAGGAACGAAACGTGAACTACGGTTTTGCATTTTTCCCGGGTCAGGGCGCACAGGCCCCCGGCATGGGCAAGGATCTTTATGAGAACTCGCAGGCTGCCAAGCTGGTTTTTGAGGAAGCAAGCGAAGGCGCCGGTCTGGATGTAGCCAAGCTGTGCTTTGAGAGCGACAAGGCAACGCTCTCCCGCACGGAGAACAGCCAGATTGCAATTTTCACCCATTCCATGGCAGCCTGGGCTGCACTGAAGGAAGCAGGCGTGGAATTCAAGGCAGCGGCAGGCTTCTCGCTCGGTGAATACACCGCACTGGCGGCTGCAGGCGTTGTTTCCCTCGCAGACGGCGTGAAGATCGTTTCCATGCGCGGCAAGCTGATGCAGCAGGCAGCAGACTCGATCGACGGCGGCATGGCGGCTATCCTCGGTCTGGAGGACAGCGTAATTGAACAAGCCTGCGCGAAGGTGACCTCCGGCGTGGTTCGTCCGGTAAACTACAACTGCCCGGGTCAGCTCGTTATCGCAGGTGAAAAGGCGGCTCTCGCAGAGGCGATCGAAAACTGCAAGGCTGCCGGCGCACGCCGTGCGCTCCCGCTTGCGGTATCCGGTGCATTCCACACCCCGCTGATGGCAAAGGCTGCCGCGGAGCTGCGCGCTTACGTTGCGGACTTTACCTTCTCCGCACCGAAGATGGATATTTACTCCAACCTCGACGGCAAGGTTTACGACTGCTCCAACCTGCCGGCACACCTCGAGCAGCACATGATCTCTCCGGTTCGCTGGACGCAGCTGGTGAAGAACGGCATGGCTGCCGGTCTGACCTCGGCGTGCGAGATCGGTCCGGGCAAGACGCTGACCGGCTTTGCGGGCAAGATCAGCAAGGAGCTGACCTGCAAGACCGTGCAGGATATGGCGGGCGTACAGGCTGCAGCCGAATGATTTTCGACTGAAAACGCATAGAGACAGTAAAAAGGCACCTCATTGAGGTGCCTTTTGTTATCCCAGAAAACCCAAATGCTCCAGCAGGATTTTGAGACCCATCAAAATCAGCACGATACCGCCGAACAGCTCTGCGCGGGACTTGTACTTTGTGCCGAACACATGGCCGATCTTCACGCCGATGCACGACAGCACAAACGTGGTTGCACCGATGAACGACACCGCCGGAACGATATCGACCTGCAGGAACGCAAACGTCACGCCGACCGCAAGCGCGTCAATGCTCGTGGCAACCGCAAGCGGCAGCATGGTCATAAAGCGGAACGAATCGCTGACGCTTTCGTCATCGTGCTCGCGCGACTCGCGCACCATGTTTGCGCCGATAAGCCCCAGCAGCACGAAGGCGATCCAGTGATCAATGCTTGTGATGAGCGACTGAAAACGCACGCCGAGTGCATAGCCGATGAGCGGCATTAAAAGCTGAAAACCGCCGAAATACAGTCCGCAGATGACCGCGTGCTTAGCCTTGAGCGTGCGCACGCTCAGTCCCTTGCAGACAGACACCGCGAACGCGTCCATCGACAGACCGACTGCGATCAAAAACAACTCCAGCAAACCCATTTTCTTGTCCTCCTCAGTCGTTTATCCGGCGGAAAACAGGCACAAAAAAAGACCCATCTGCCGCGTAGAACAGATAAGTCTCGTCATTTCATGCAAAACCAGAGGAGCGTCCTCCCCAGTATGTTGGCTCTGCCGCGCGGCGGAACAACCGCGCCGACTACTCCCTTATTGCGCTTTATGATAGCATATGCGCAGCCGAAAGTCAATATGCGGGCAAAATTGTTGCCTTATGCAAACCGAAAAGCCGATACGGAAACGGCGGCACAGGCTGTCCGGTGTGCCCGAACCGCGCAGGCGGTTCGCCCTGTCCGGGCGGGGAGCTTTGCCGTGAACCACAGCGGGGAATTGCCGCTACGCGCGGCAGGCGCACAAGAGGGTAGACAACCTGCGGTTTTCCACCCTCTTGTGAATCTCCCCTTTTCCCTACTACCTTGGGTGCAGACGGTAGACTGCGTAAGCAGGAAAAGGACGCGGCAGTCGGGTTACCTCAGCGTGTCTTGCTCCGCCTTTTCGCAGTTCACAGACAGATTACTGCTACACATACCGGCTACTTTCCGCAGGCGCGGCATACCCGTGCCGCGCAACTCGTAAGTCTGGAGTTTGCGGACAGCACCTACGGATTAGGCGTTCGGTGCAATTTATCCTCGCAGGCCCTGTCCATCATAACGCGCTAACGAATTGCGCGGCACGGATATGCCGCGCCTGCGTGGAGTAAACCGCCTGTGTAGCAGTAACATAGCCGAAATGCGAATATGCGGATACCGCGCGGAAGAAAAAATCCTCTGCCGTTCCCCTTTTTTCGCAGCGGTCACATGTCGGCAATCTGCGCCAGACCCTCCAAGGGAAAGGGGTGATTCATAAGAGGGTGGAAACCGCAGGTGTCTACCCTCTTATGCTCCCGCGGCGAGTGCCGCAATTTCCCGCGGCGAGTGCCGCAATTTCCCGCGGCGAGTGCCGCAGTCCCCCGCTGTGCCACAGCGCACTCTTCGCCCAGAAACGGCGAACCGTTCACACGGTTCGGGCACACCGGAAAGTCTGTGCCGAGAAATCTTCGCTCGAAAAGTGCACGCCGATCAGCTCTCCTGACGTTTTCCCTTGTGCAATGCCGCAAAATGCGCTATACTTATTTTATATGACTTGAAAAAAGAGGTTACAACAATGAAACTCCAAACCAGACTGGCGGTGCTGGTGTGCAAGGCATCGGGCGCTGTTCTGCGCAAGCTGGGACGCGGCGGCACCAACCTGCCGGGCAAGCTGGCACTGAAAATTGATAAAAATATTCTGGGTGAGCTGTCGCGCGGCGTAAAGGTCACGGTCGTGACCGGCACGAACGGCAAGACCACCACCTCCCGCATGATCGAGCAGGCGTTTGCCGATGCGGGACTCAAATATTTCTCCAACAAGTCGGGCGCGAACCTGCTGACCGGCATCATCGCGGTATTCGCGCAGCACGCCACCCTGTCCGGCAAATGCCCGTACACGCACGCGCTCATCGAATGTGACGAGGCGGCCTTCCGCAAAACGAGTGAATACCTGCCGGTCGAATGTCTGGTCGTCAACAACATTTTCCGCGACCAGCTTGACCGCTACGGCGAAATTACGCACACGCTCAACGCCATCCGCGAGGGTATCACGCATGTGCCGAATGCAACGCTCTGCCTGAACGCGGACTGCTCGCTCACCGCTTCCCTTGCGGACAGCGTGCCGAACAAGATCGTCTGGTTCGGCGTGAATGTCCCGATTTACAAGGAGACCGCTCACGAGCTGTCCGACGCACCGTACTGCATCCACTGCAAGACCGAATATGAGTACGACTACATCACCTACGGCCATCTCGGCGGCTTCCGCTGCCCGAAGTGCGGCTACCACCGCCAGACGCCGCAGGTCGCTGTTACCAAGGTGCTCGCCACCGGTGCGGACTCGTCCGACATCATACTGGACATCTTCGGTCACGAGCACGAGGTACACGTCAACCTGCCGGGCGGCTACAACATCTACAACGCCGCCGCAGAAGCCGCTGTCGCGCATGTTGTCGGCATCGACGAGCAGACCGCCGTCAGCGCACTTTCGCAGTTTGAGTGCGGCTTCGGCCGTGCCGAGCAGTTCAAGCTCGGTCAGGCACAGGCGCGCATGATGCTGGTCAAGAATCCTGCCGGCTTCAATCAGGTCATCAACCTAATCGCGCACGACGAGGGCAATTACAAGCTGGCGTTCCTGCTCAACGACCGCTTCGCGGACGGCACGGACATCAGCTGGATCTGGGACGTGGATTTTGAGGCACTCGCTGACCAGCAGGTGCGCTTTACACGCGTACTGGTTTCCGGCGTGCGTGCGGATGATATGGCGCTGCGTCTCAAGTACGCAGGCTTTGCCCCCGAGCGTATCGAGGTTATCCGCGAGTACGACAAGCTGCTGACCGAGATCGGCTCGGATGAGACACCGGCGTTCCTTATGCCGACGTACACCGCCATGTTCGACCTGCGCGGTGAGATCAGCAAACACACAGACGTCAAGGCGTTCTACGAATAAGGGGGGCAACTGCAATGGAACTGAATATCTGCCATCTTTACCCCGACATTCTCAATCTGTACGGTGACCGGGGCAACATTATCACGATGAAGCGCCGTCTGGAGAGCCGCGGCATCAGCGTCAATGTGGACGAGTGCTCGATCGGTCAGCCGCTCGATGTGGACAAGTACGACATTTTCTTCATCGGCGGCGGACAGGACTTCGAGCAGGAGGTGCTGCTGCGCGACCTCGCCTCCGGCAAGGGCAAGGACATCTGCACCGCCGTTGAGGAGGAGAAGGTGTTCCTCGCCATCTGCGGCGGCTACCAGATGCTCGGCCAGTATTACAAAACGTGGGACGGCGTGCAGCTCGACTTCATTGGCGCGATCAACGTGCACACCATCGGCGCGAAAGAGCGCATGATCGGCAACTACATGTACCGCACAACGCCCGAGAGCAGCGGCTCCATCGTGGTCGGCTTTGAGAACCACTCGGGCAAAACCTATCTCGGCGAGGACGTCGCGCCGCTCGGCATGATGATCAAGGGCTACGGCAACAACGGCGAGGATCAGACCGAGGGCGCACGCTACAACAATGTGTTCGCCACCTACTCGCACGGCTCCCTGCTGCCGAAGAATCCCGTGCTGTGCGACTTCATCCTGCAGACCGCGCTCGACCGCCGCTACGGCAAGACCGAGCCGCTCGTGCCGCTCAACGATACTCTTGAGCTGAACGCGCACAATTATATGGAGCAGCGATTGAGCAAGTAATTAGGAATTAGGAATGAGTAATTCCTAATTGACGCGGTGACGGAGATTTCCTGCACCGGCTTTGCGGGGTGCCCGAACCGCGTGAGCGGTTTGCAATTTCCGGGCGAGAACATTGCGGCGTCCGACGCGGGGACAAAGAGGAAGGACAACCTACGGTTTTCCTTCCTCTTTGAACTCCTACCTTTCCCTTAGAGGGCTTGGGTGCAGATGGTAGACTGCGTAAGCGTGGAAAAGGAGAACGGCAGAGGATTTTTTCTTCCGCGTGGTATAACACCTTTTCGCATTTCGGATAACGTACTGCTACACAAACCATTCACCTTGTGCCGCGCTTGCGTGGATTCACCCACATATGCAGCACAAAGGTATCTGACACTGCGTATAGGCAGAGAAATGGGCAGACACATTGGTCTGCCCCTACGCAAATGCAACCCCACTGTCGTTCCCCTTTGCTATGCTTACGCAGTTTACCATCTGCGTCCAAGCTATCCAAGGGCAAGAGGAAGATTCACAAAAAGGAGGAAACCGTTGGTTTCCTCCTTTTTGTGCGCCTGCGGCAATACTCTCCGCCCGGAAAGAGCGTACCGCTGCACGGTACGTGTGCACCGGAAAGCGAGTGCCGAGAAAAACCGCCGCCGGTCAGCCAACCCATTACGCAATTCCTAATTCCTGCTTAAAAGCCTTCTCGATGTACCATCTGATACAGCAGTGCATTGACGATGGACGCGGCTACATTCGAGCCGCCCTTGCGGCCTCGTGCGATGATATACGGCGTGTCCCCGCCGATGAACAGCTCCTTCGCCTCGACCACGTTGACAAATCCGACCGGCACACCGATGACGAGCGCAGGCGCAACAATGCCTTCCTCAATCAACTCATGCAGACGGATAAGCGCGGTCGGCGCATTGCCGATGGCGAAGAGGAGCGGGCCTTCAAAGTGGGCGGCGTGCTCCATCGAAACGACTGCCCGCGTGACACCGCGCGCCTTGGCCTCGCTTGCCACCTGCTCATCCGCCATCAGGCAGACCGCCTTTCCGCCGAGCTTTGCCAGCGTCGCCTTGCTCACCCCGGAGAGCGCCATATTGGTATCGGTAACCACCGTTGCCCCTGCCGCAAGCGCGGCTTTTGCCTTTTCGATCACGTCCGGCGAGAACGCGAGACTGTCCGCGTAGTCAAAATCCGCCGTGGTGTGAATCACGCGCTTGACTACCTCGGCGATGCCCGCCGGAAACGTGCGCTCGCCCAGCTCGGCGGTGATGATCTCAAACGACCGCTTTTCGATGTCCTGCGGCTTCATGTATCCGTTCAAAATTCAATTCCCTCCCGCGCAGCGATGCCCTTTTCAAACGGATGCCGCTGCATTTTCATTTCTGTAATGTAGTCCGCGTGTGCCTGCAGCGCTTCGGACGGACCCCGTCCGGTCAGTACGACCTCGAGCGTTTCCGGCTTGGTCTCAAGGAATTTTACGACCGTTTTCTCATCCAGAAAGCCGCACGAGATTGCCGCACAGACCTCATCCAGCACGAGCAGCCGCGCGTGCTCCCGCACGGCAAAGCCGGTTGCCGCATCGAAGGTGCGGGTGAGCGCGTCCGCTGTCTCCCGCTTTTCCGCCTCCGTCATGCGGAAGGAGAACTTGCCGACCGGATTTGCCGCCATAACGGTCACCTCGGGCAATTTCGCCAGCACGCGGCACTCACCCGAGGTACCATCCTTGAGAAACTGCGTGAACACGACCTTGTTTCCGCGGCCCGCGCAGCGCACCGCCAGACCGACCGACGCCGTAGTCTTGCCCTTGCCGTCGCCGCAGTAAATATGAATGAGTCCTGTCATGCTTTTCCCTCCATTATGCGGTAAATCCACTCCATATCGAGCGATTTTCGCACCGAATCCGCCAGTTTGTCATACTGCTGCTCCTTGTAGGCGTGCGTATCGAGCGCTTCGCCGGTCAGCGTCACACCCTTCTTTTTCGCCAGTGCCTGCGCCGTCCGCAGCGCCGCCTCCGGCGCATCGAACACGCCGTGCAGATAAGTGCCGAAGGCGTTTTCCGTCTGGCAGCCGTCCTCGATTTCGCCTTCCCTGCGAAGCAATCGAACGAGCGGCTTTGCACTCGCGTCGCGCACGGTTTCGCCCATGTGAATCTCGTAGCCCTCGACCGCCAGACCGCTCAAATCGGACAGCACGCCGTCAATCTCCAGCAGCGTGCCGCGCGTCTGCGTCGTGGTCTTGCTCGGGCGGAACACCGTGTCGATCGGCAGCAGCTTCATGCCGCGCAGACTGCCGCCGCCCTCGGTATTGTCCGGGTCGGACACCGTGCGTCCCATCATCTGGTAACCGCCGCAGATGCCGAAAACCGGTGTGCCTGCCGCGTGCGCCTTGAGAATCTGCGCCTCCATGCCGCTCTCGCGCAGCCAGCGCAGATCTGCCAGCGTGGACTTGGTGCCCGGCAGGATAATCAGGTCGGCTCCGGCAAGCTGTGCCGGTTTGTCCGCGTAGACAACGCCCACGCCGGATATACGAGAAAGTGCGGAAAAATCCGTGAAATTGGAAAGACGCGGCAGCTTTACCACCGCAATGTTCACCAGTGCAGGAGCAGCCTTTGCGTCCAGACGCTCGGACAGGCTGTCCTCATCGTCGATGTCAAAATGACCGTACGGCACCACGCCGATGACCGGCTTGCCGGTCAAATCCTCGAGCTGCGTCAGACCCGGCCGCAGAATCTCCACGTCACCGCGGAATTTGTTGATGATGAGACCGTGAATGCGCGCCTGCTCGTCCTCATCGAGCAGCTTGACCGTGCCGTACAGCGACGCGAACACGCCGCCGCGGTCTATATCACCGACCAGCAGAACGGGCGCATCCACCAGCTTCGCCAGACCCATATTTACAATATCATCCTGCTTGAGATTGATCTCCGCCGGACTGCCCGCACCCTCGATCACGATAATGTCATTCTCGGCGGCAAGGCTGTCAAATGCGTCCTTGATAATGGGCAAAAGCGCCTTTTTGTGCCCCCAATATTCGCGCGCGGTGCGGTTTCCCTGCGCCTCGCCCATGATGATGACCTGCGAGCCAACATCGCTTGTCGGCTTGAGCAAAATCGGGTTCATACGCACATCGGGCGCGATGCCCGCCGCCTCGGCCTGCACGACCTGCGCGCGGCCCATCTCCCTGCCGTCCGCCGTGATGAACGAGTTGAGCGCCATGTTCTGTGACTTGAACGGCGCAACGCGGTAGCCGTCCTGCCGGAAAATCCGGCACAGAGCCGCGCAGAGAAGGCTTTTGCCTGCATTCGAGCACGTTCCCTGTATCATGATTGTCTTTGCCATTTTACACCTCACATTGGGTATAATTAGTAATGATTTGCAGTAACCGCTCACTCGCTTCTCTCGTTTTTACGGCAACGCGATAGTATCCCGCCGAAAGTCCGCGATAATTATCGCAGTTTCGTATCATTATTCCGTGTTCAGCGAGTTTCTTGTGCAATCCGGTATCGTTTGAGCGGAACAGCAGGAAGTTGGCCTCGCCCGGAAAGACTTTCAGTCCGTGAGCTGATAGATTGTCGGATAAAAACCTGCGTTCCTCGGCAATGCGTTTGGCGGTTTCAGCGGCCCAGTCCGGCTCGTTTGCCGCCGCGACGGCGCACGCCTGCGCGATGACCGACACGTTCCACGGCTGTCCGGCATGGTATAATTTCTCAATCAGCGCCGCGTCCGCCGTCATGCACCAGCCGAAGCGCACACCGGGTACGGCGTACATTTTCGTGTACGCGCGCAGGATGATCAGACCGGGATTGGATTCCAGCAGGTCTTTCCGTGTGTGCTGCGCGGCGTCCTCCAGAAAGTCATTGAAACACTCATCCACAACCAGTTTTACGCCGTTTTCTGTACATTTCCGAACGATTTCCCGCAGAAGTTCCGGTTGGGCGGTTCGCCCGGTCGGATTGTTCGGGTTGCAGAGATAAACCGCATCCAAATCCGGTGAAATCTCGTCCAAAATGCGCTCCGTGAGCGCAAAACCGTCCGTTTCCCGCAGATTATGCACCCGAATCTCCGCACCTGAGAGCGTGCGCTCGTACTCCGCAAAGGTCGGTGCGGTGAGCAGCACCTTGCGCGGTTTCAGCACCGCCGCCAATCGGTCGAGCACATCCGCCGCACCGTTGCCGCAGTACAGAAAATCCGGATTGACGCCTTCTCTCGCACCAATCGCCTGCCGCGCGGCGCGGCAAAACGGGTCGGGATACTGCGTGCAGTTATCCACAGCCCTGTGCATGGCCGCGCGTACCGCGTCCGGTATGCCGAACGGATTGATGTTCGCGGACAGGTCGAGCGGCGCGAAGCCGTGGCGGTCGATGTAGGTTTGGATGTCGCCGCCGTGGACATAGATTGGCAATGTTGTCACCCTTTCAAATACGAATTTTCTCTCCCGCATAGCATCCTAACTTTTTACGATCAGGCGGATTGCACAGCACAGCACCAGCGCAAACACGCTTGCCGCCGTCATCAGATCGACCGCTGCGAGAATATCCGTGCGGTCTACACGGCGCATCGGATCACCGAAGGCGGCCTTTTTGACGACTTTGCCGAAGTAGCTGGCATCGCCGCCGAGCTGGATGTGCAGCGCGCCCGCGCACGCGGACTCGGTCTGACCGGCGTTCGGACTTTTGTGCTTATTGCGGTCTCGGCGGTAGATCCGCAGCGCATTTCGGTTATCGAGATGCAGCATTCCGGCACCGGCGATCATGCACAGCGCGGACAGTCTGGCAGGAATAAAGTTGAATAAATCATCCATTTTTGCCGAAAACTTGCCGAAATACTCGTACTTTTCGTTATGATAGCCGACCATGGAATCCAGCGTGTTGACCGCCTTGTACAGCATGCCGAGCGGCGCTCCGCCGATGAGCATGAACACGAGCGGCGAGACCACACCGTCCGTCAGGTTCTCAGCCACGGTCTCAACAGCGGCCTTGATAACGCCCTCCTCGGACAGCTCTGCGGTGTCGCGGCCAACGTACCACGCGATGGCCTTGCGGCCCTCCGCAAGCGACTGTTTGACCGCGCCGTAGACATGGTATCCCGCATCTGCAAGGCTTTTTCGTGCGAAAATCAGCCAACAGAGCAGCGTTTCGGCTGCAAATCCGAGCCAGAAGTTCACGCCGCGCAGCCAGCGCAGCACAAAAAACGGCACAGAAAAGCTCACGCCGCAGGTGATGAGCCACAGCAAAATTCCAGCGAATGTCAATGCCGCAGGCGTCGCGGGAAATATCCGCCGCAGCACTTTTTCGGTCGTTGAAATGAGTTTTCCGACCGCGCAGACCGGATGCGGCAATTTTTTCGGGTCGCCGAGCAGCCAATCGAGTGCGAAGCCGAGCAGCACGGCAAAGGTTATCGTCATGGTTTTTCTCCTTTGATGAATTGCGGCACGCCTGCAGTCACGCGCACGACTGCGTCTGCTTTCTGTGTTAAAGCACAGCACAGGCGACCAACCGTTTCACGCCAGTTTTCGTCCGCACGGTCGATGGGAACGATGCCGCAGCCGATCTCATCGCAGGTGATAACGTGTCCGCACAGCGTATCTGCGAGTGACAGCGGGTCTTTGTCTTCCTTCAGCATTTTTCGCACGATTTCGTGCAGATTTTCAATTCTCGGCAGGTCTGCATACAGGTTTTCGGCAACTTTTCGTTTCCCCTGATATGCGCCGCCAATGATGAGCACGGTCATAAAATCAGTCCTCCAATCGCTGCTGCCGCAAGCGTGATCAATTCCGACAGCGAGATGCAGAATCCCGCCAGGTCTCCGGTTACACCGCCGAACACGCGGCGGCTTATGTGCTCATGCACAGCATACCACGCAACGAGCACGATAACGAGCACTTTCGCCGCAGCAAGCGCGTGCGGCACGCGGTATATCCACAATCCGAGAAGCACCGCAAACAGAACGAATTCAGCAACTAACATGCGCGATACCGCGCGTTTATCGCTGTTTTCCGCAAAGATATGTGCAAGTCCGCTGTCTTTCGCGCACGGTGACGCAACCACCTTGTGGCCGCCCATTGCCCGTGCGAAAGCAAATCCTGTGCATGCCAGCGGAAGAAGCACAGGCCGGTCGTAAATCTGGGCAAAACACCCGACCTCGGCCAGCAGGAATGCCATCAGCCAGAGCGGCCCAAACGCGCCAACGTGCGGGTCCTTGAGGATGGCCAGCCGCTTTTCCCGGTCACCGAACGAGCACAGCGCGTCGCAGGTATCGCACAGGCCGTCCAGATGAATGCCGCCGGACACCGCCAGAGGAATCAGCGCTGCGATCACAGCGTAAAACACGCCTGCTGCGCCGAAATGCATGCAAAATGCGAACCAGAACCACTCTATCGCACCGATCAGCACACCGATGAGCGGCAGGAAGCCAAGTGCCCACCGCATGGTCTGTTTTTCCCAGTTCACCTGCGGAACAGGTATCGCAGAGTACATTGATAACGCGACCAAAAGTCCGCTGATTACACTTTTCACGGCTGTTTTCCCTCCTTTACCGGCAGTAAAATTCCGCATACCGATTCATATACCGCGTCTGCTTTCCCAGTTAATTTCTGGTGCAGTTCTCCCAAAATCCGAATATACTGCATGGTCTCCGGCGGATACGGCACGCCGTCCGCAAAGATTTCGTTGGAAACGATAACCAGCGTTTCACAGTATTTTTGCAGATTATCCACGCCTGCAACAATGCTGTCGAACGCCGATTCTGCGCCTGCGCCTTCCGGCGCAAACAGCTCGTTTGCCAGCAGATTGCCCAAATCCTCGAGCAAAATTCCGTCGTATCGCCGAGAGATCCTGAGATTCGCTAAATCAAGTGTTCTCTCCACCGTAGCAAAGCCCTTTCCCGCACGAAGCGCCCGATGCCGTGCAATCCGCGCCTCTGCAGACTTGCCGAACGGCTGCATGGTCGCCAGATATAATCGACTCTGTGCTTTTTCACACAACAGCCGTTCCGCGTGCTCCGACTTGCCCGAAGCCGCTCCGCCGGTCACTAAAATCAGCATTTTCGCTCCCCTTTCTTAATTAGACTTGCAATCCGCTCTGATTTTCGATACAATAACTTTATCCGAGTAAGTTGAGGTAAGGAAAAATGGAGTTGCATTACGATATCACCAAACAGGATTTTATTGATTTTAATTTGAATTATTACAACAATAATGCGATTGTTCAACGCAGCATTCGCACCATGAGAATCGCCACCGCGGCTATTGTCATTCTCGGCGGCAGTGCGCTCATGTACTGGCTGCATACGCTCACGCCGGTTTCCATCGCGGTTTACGTTGCGCTCGCTGCCGTCTGCTTCTGGGGCACACCGCGCTATATGCGTCATAAAATGATCAAAAATATCGAGAAAATCCTCAAGAACGCAAAGAATAAACAGCTTTGCGGACCGAAAACGCTCACGCTGCGTGAAAGCGAATTCGAGCTGTCCGGCGAGAACGAAGATACCGTTTACCAGTATTCGGCCGTTCAGCGCACCGCAACCGATGACAAGCATTATTATATTTTTGTTGATGAATTCTCCGCGGTCATCGTGCCGTTCTCAGCGTTTGAAAACGATGCGCAGAAGCAGGAGTTCTACAACAAAATCACCGCAAATATCGCGGATGAAGCTCTGAAATGCTAAAAATTTGAACCGTAAGCACCGAGTTAACGCTCGGTGCTTTTTGCTGCACGCAGTATTCCTGTAAAGAATGCGGGCAGATCGCATTTATCGGCGTTACACACAATATTTATATAAAAATTTGTGCTATCTGTCAGACAAACAACTACTTTTGCAGCTGATATGCCTCTATTCCAATGTCCGCGAAGCTCACCATTTCCCGATATGGCGCCAGTGCCAGGTCCAAAAGTGCCACGCCTGCCGCCGCGCCTGTCCCCTCCCCGAGATGCATGCCCGCCGTCAGGAACGGCCGCTTGCCGAGTGCATCGAGCAGCAGAACGCTCGCCGGTTCGTCCGATCTGTGCGCTGCGACCATAAAATGCACAGACTGCGGGCACAATCGCACCGCGAGAAGCGCCGCCGCACACGAAATCACGCCGTCCAGCACGACCGGAATGCGCTGCGCCGCCGCACCCAAATACAGACCGCACAGACCCGCGATATCCAAACCGCCAACCTTATGCAGCACGTCGATCGAGTCATTCGGGTCGGGTTTGTGAAGCGCCAGCGCCGCCTCGATTACCGCGATTTTTCGCTCCAGACCGGCCGTTGACAGACCCGCTCCGCGTCCTGTGACCGCCGCAGCCTCCGCGCCGGTGAGCGCCGCCGTAACTGCCGCACTCGTAGTCGTGTTTCCGATGCCCATTTCGCCGCCAATGAGCAGCGAATATCCCTTTTCGGCACACATTTCTGCCATTTTAATACCGATTTCGACCGCTTCGAGCGCCTCTTTCCGCGTCATGGCAGGCTCATGCGCAAGGTTTGCAGTTCCGCGCCGAACGGCAAATTGCAGCACTTTTTCGCTCTTTATTGGCTGTGCAACACCTATATCGACCGGAAATACGTCCATTCCGAGCTGTTTTGCCATCAGACACACGGTGGACTCGCCGCGGCCCATATTTTCCGCGACCATTGCTGTCACCTCCTGCCCGCACTGCGTCACGCCCTCGGCGACCACGCCGTTGTCCGCGCAGAAAACTACCGCCGCGCGTCTGGAAATATCAGGCACCGGCTGACCGAGAATACCTGCAAGCTGCACGATTGCGTCCTGCAGAAGCCCCAGTCCGCCGAGCGGCATGGCAATATTTGCAAAGCGGTTTTGCGCCGCCGTCATGCTTTTTTCATCTAGCGGCCGGATGGCAGAAATAGTCTGTTCAAGTGTCATTTTCCGCTCCTTTCTGCACATTTTCGGACAAAATTCGCTGCAATTTCAGTTTTCGCACGAAAATACAAATGCGGAAATCCCGCATAGAGCGTATCCGATGCAAAGCCGCAGTCCCACGCGCGCCCGTTTGGCTTGACCGCGCGAAAATCTGTGCCATTATCCACAGCCTGTGCATAATGAAACTCGTGCACAGGAAATTGTCCACCGGCTTCGCACAGCAGGTTATCGCTGTTTGCCGTGAGCATGACATAGCCGAACGGCTGCAGCCTGTGCGTCATGTGCGCCGAAGTCGGCAGCACGCCTGCCATTGCCACGCCGTCGAGCGACTGCAGCAGATAAAGAAATCCGCCGCATTCTGCAACTGTCGGCAAACCGTTTTGAATCGCTGTTTTGATAGAATCTCGCATGATTTCATTCTCTGAAAGCTGTTTTTCGTACAATTCCGGATAGCCGCCGCCAAGGTACAGACCGTCGATATGCTCCGGCAGCCGCTCGTCTGTGAGCGGCGAAAACGGCACAAGCTCTGCCCCCAGCTCGCGCAGCACATCGAAGTTATCCTCATAATAGAAGCAGAATGCGCGGTCCTTCGCTACCGCGATCCGCACCGGAAAATCGGTCACACGAGCGAGCGACATGTGCGTATCGGTCAGCGGTTTCGCCGTCTGTGCTAATGCACACAATGCGTGAAGGTCAATGCCCTCCTCTGCAGCATCCGCGAGCCGATCAATTTTTTCACGCAGGTCGGACAGCTCGTCCGCCGTCACCAGACCGAGGTGGCGGTCAGGTATTTCGGCCTCCGGAACCGGCGGCAAAAAGCCGAGCACAGGCAGCCCCGCTTTCTCTGCGATTTGTTTGTAAAACGAGTACATTCCTGCGGAAACGCCGTTTAGAATCACTCCTGCAAGCGTATTTTCCGCAAATGTGCGGAACCCGTGAATCTGTGCCGCAAGCGACAGCGACTGACCCTTAGGCCGCACGATCAGCACCGCAGGCGTGCCGGTTGCGCGGGCCAGATGCGCCGCCGAAGCCGTATCCGTTGTACCGGAAACGCCGTCGTAAAAGCCCATGACGCCCTCGATCACGCCGAAACCGTCCGGCCGGATATGCCGCGCAAGCTGACTGCGAATACCGGCCTCGTCCTCGAAAAAAAGGTCTAAATTGCGGCTCGGAACGCCCAAAACCGCCGTGTGGAACATCGGATCGATGTAGTCCGGACCGCACTTGAACGCGCTGAGTGTTACGCCGCGGCGCTGCAGCGCCCGCAGAATCGCGGTCGTGACCGTCGTCTTTCCGCAGCCGCTGCCGGTGCCCGCAAGCAGCAGTCTTGGTGCATTATTTTGTGTCATTTTCGGCCCTCCCGGACAGAATAAACACCGGATTGTTCGCAGTCAGCATGGTATACGCGCCGACCGGCTTGCCGCGTGTGGCCGCCAACTGCGTGACCTCGATGTCACTAAATCCCAATTCTTTCAAAGCCGTCTGCGCCGCAAACAACGTCTCGAGCGCAATCGCGTTCACGACCACGCGAACTTCCGGATTTTTCTTCTTAGCGAGTGCCAGAATCTCCCGCATTCTGCCGCCGCTCCCGCCGACGAACACGCAGTCCGGTGCCGGAAGGTCCTCCAGCGCCTCCGGCGCAAATCCTTCAACGATTTTTACATTATATCCGCCGAGTTTTGTGCGGTTTTCGCGCAAGAGCGCGACCGCTTCCGGCTTTCGCTCGATAGCATAAACCGTGCCGTCACCGGCCTTGCGCGCCAGCTCGAGCGTGACCGCACCGGTGCCCGCACCCACGTCCCAAACCGTGTCGGTCGGTCGGACAGTCAGGCGGTTGACCGACACCCACCGGACCTCTTCCTTGGTCATCGGCACCTTTCCGCGCGTGAGCATTTCATCTCGAATCGGTTCGTTTTTGTTCGCCGCACGCGGGTTTTCGAGCAGCAGAACCGCTAAATCCGAGCACGAAAGCTGCGCGATCTCCGCGGCTGTGCCGTGCACAATCCGCTCATTTTCCGCGCCGAGATTTTCCCCGAGATGAACGGGCAGCGCGCCCAATCCCGCGTCCATAAGGCTGCTGCAAACCGCCTGCGCGTTGTTTTCACCGCCGGTCAGCGCGAATGTTGCCGCATGGTAACTTACGGCACCGAGAATATTTCCTGTGCGACCATGCAGACTCTTAAAACACAGATTTTCGTAGGAAATGCCGCATTTCGCGCACATATACTGCATGCTTGACAATCCCGGCACGAGTGTTACCCCGCCGTATGGCAGGAGCCGCTCGCGCAGCTTTCCGGCCGCGCTGAAGAATCCTACGTCGCCGGAAACCAACAGCGCCGTGTGCCGGGCATTACCGGAAATTGCACGCTCAGCCAGCTCTGAGAACGCGCAGACCTCTGCCTTGGGCGACAGCGATGCGAGCCGTTTTGTGGCAAATACTTCCTCTGCGGCTGCAAGCGTGCGGACGGCTTCGCCGGTCAGCGTGTCCGCCGTGCCCATGCCTGCGCCGATGATGAAAAATTCCCGCTGCTGCTTTTCGTTCCGTAAACCGAGCAATTTCGTCAAAAATGCCTGCATCTGCGCCTGATTTTTGCCGTTTTCCATACGCGGACGCGCAATGACCAGTACCTTTGCACCGACCTCCTCGGCTGCCGCGACCTTCTCCGCAAAGCCGCCGGACACGCCGGTATCCTTGGTCACGAGGATTTTTGCGCCGGTCTCGCGCAGCAGCGCCGCGTTCATCGCCTGCGAAAACGGACCTTGCATGGCGATGATGTGCGCGCCCGAGAAGCCGAGTGCAGCGCACTTTTCAAGCACCGACGCGGTCGGCAGCACGCGCGGGAACAGGCGCGTTTGGAAGTCCTGCACCGCCGTATACGCTTCCAGTTCTTTACTTCCTGTGGTGAGCAGGACCGCGCCCACGTGCGCGTTCAGCCAGTCCACTGCGGCGGCTGTGTCCAGCACGATTTCGCAGTTCTGATAAGGCAGGGCAGGCCGCAGCAGACGCTCGTAGCGTGCGCCCGATTTCGCGCAGGCCGCCCGCAGATTGTCGGTCACAGCCGCTGCATACGGATGCGTTGCGTCGATGAGCAGCGTATCCGAGGTCAATCGCTTTTCCATCTCCCGCTCATCCAAGCGGCCCTCGTGTACCGTGATTCCGGCCATCGGCTCCATCACCGCCGCACCATACTCTGTGGCAACGAAAACATCTGCCTGCACGCTGTTTTTCGACAAAAACCGGCACAAATCGTGTCCTTCTGTCGTACCGGAGAAAATCATCAGCTTCATACGCCGCGATACCCCCTCGGCGTGACCATACGACCGTCCATCACGCGCGTGCGGCTGTTTCCGACAAACACGGTGGTCAGCATATCGACCTGTGTATCACGCAGCTCACCGAGCGTTGTAAGCGTGCAGCTTTCGCCTTCTCGGCCAATGCTGCGCACCAGACCGCAGATGGTTTCCGGCGATACAATCTCCAGCAGAATATCGCAGGCACGGTGCAGATGGTCGGTGCGTTTTTTGCTCGACGGATTGTACAGCGCGATGCAGAAATCGCCGGCCGCCGCGCCGCGCAGACGCTGCTCGATCTTGTCCCACGGCGTGAGCAGGTCGGACAGGCTGATGCACGCAAAGTCACACGTCAGCGGCGAGCCGAGCACGGCGCCGCCCGAGCAGGCCGCCGTGATGCCCGGAATGACCTCGACCTCAAGGTTCGGCTCGTGCTCGCAAAGCTCGAGCAGCAGGCCGGCCATGCCGTACACACCGGCGTCTCCCGAGGACACGACCGCGACCGTTTTGCCCTGTTTTGCCGCCTCAACCGCCGCTTTGCAGCGCAAAACCTCGCGCGTCATGCTGGATTCGATGCGTTCCTTGCCCGAAATGAGGTTCTCGATCAAATCGAGGTACAGACCGTAGCCTGCCACACAGTCACATTTTTCCAGAGCACGCACCGCGCGCAGCGTCATCTGCTCCTCGCCGCCCGGCCCGATGCCGATGCAATACAGCTTCATGCTTCACCCTCCTGTTCTTCAAACGTCACGCGCCAGTCCGGCACGGCGATAGCCGCCGTCACGCCGTTCTGCGCGAATTTGTGCAGTATAAGTGTGCCGTTCTGTGCTGCGCACACAGCTGCGCGTTCGCACACATTATCTACGCCGACGGTCTGCTGCACGAACGCGGACGGTGCAAATTCACCCTTGGCATTCTGCAGCTCCTCCGCCGTAAAGGTGCGGAACGGCAGTCCGTGTTTTTCGCAAAACAGCAGCAAACCCGGCTCATTCTGCTTGATATCAATGCTCGCCGCGCCGCAGATCGCCTGCCAGGGCAGTTTTGCCGATGCAAGCGCCGCCTGAACTGTCTGATCGATGGCATCCGCGCTCGTGCCCTTGCGGCAGCCAATGCCGAGATACGCGATCCGCGGCACGAGATGCAGCGTGTGTGCAAACGGCTGTGCGTCTGTGCGGAATCCAATCGTGAACCCGCTTTCCGCGTCTTTTTTAAGGTCAATATGGGCGGGCAGCAGCCCGTCTACCGGAAAATCCGAGCGAACGCCCACGGTTTCACCCCTGAGCAGCGCACCGGATACATATTTAATATGTTCCGGCTCCAGAACTGCACAGCTGTGTGCTTTTGCCCAGGTGTCCACGGCGAACACCTGCCGACCGTCGGTCGCGGTGGTGAGCACCGGCACAGCCTGCAGACCTTGCGCAAGTATTTCTGCAATCTTGTTGGCACCGCCCAGATGTCCGGACAGGAGTGGAATCACGAACTTTCCCTGCTCGTCAATGACGATTACCGCCGGATCATAGGCTTTTCCCATCAAATACGGCGCCACTGCGCGTACCGCGATTCCGGTCGCGCCCACGAACACGATCAGGTCACAATCGACCATCGCCTGCTGCGCAAAGCGCTTCAGGCTCGTGCCCGAGAGCGACGCATCCACCGTCCGCGCGTACCGCTCACACCGGAAATCCGGCAGGAGTTTTACCGCCTTTTGCACAGTCTGTGCGCCGCACAGGGTAAAGGATACAAATTTTGCGTGCTTCATCGGCTTGCCTCACGAAATTCGGTCGTAAAGGTCGGGTCGTACAGCTTGGAGCGCTCGTACTCGGTGCCGAGGAACCCGCCCACCGTGATGAGCGCGGTCTTGGTGATGCCCTCCCGCGCACCGGCCACGGCGAGTTCGCCGACCGTTGTCCGCACGACCTTTTCGTCCGGCCAGGTGGCCTTGTACACGATAGCCGCAGGCGTGTCCGGCGCGTAGCCGCCCGCGATCAGCCGCTCGGACAGGCGCGGCAGCTGACCTGCCGACAGGAAGATGACCATGGTGGCTCCGTGTGCCGCGAACGCCTCGATCTGCTCCTTTTCGGGCACGGGCGTGCGGCCCTCCATGCGCGTCAGGATGACCGACTGGCTCACGTTCGGCAGTGTGTACTCAGCTTTGAGTGCCGCTGCCGCGCCGCAGAACGAAGACACGCCCGGACAGACCTCATACGCCAGACCGAGCCTGTCCAGCTCGTCCATCTGCTCTCTATGCGCACCGTACACGCACGGGTCGCCGGTGTGCAGACGCACGACCGTTTTGCCCGCTTTCGCGGCAGGCGCCATCACGGCGATGACCTCCTCGAGCGTCATCTTCGCGCTGTTGTATACCTCGCATCCGTCCTTTTTGTAGTCCAAAAGCGCCGGATTGACCAGCGAACCGGCGTAAACGATCACATCTGCCTCGCTCAGCAGACGTGCGCCGCGTACCGTGATCAGGTCGGGCGCACCCGAGCCTGCACCCACAAAATAGATCATTCGCTTTGCTCCTTTACCAATATAATAGAGAAATAGCCGCTCGGCTGTTCAAGCGCATCTAAATCTTCGATCAGCCGCTGACCGTCCATGCCAACGCGTTCGATCAGCACCGCGCTGCCGAGTTCGCCGCGCTGCCGGAGCAGTTCGCGCACCTCCAATACACTCTTTCCGGTCTTCATCAGCACCCTGCTGCCGGAGAGAGAAAGTCCCTCCTCTGCCCTGCCGTGCGTGACCGGAATGACGTGCAGCATTTCCCCGTCCTCGCACAGGGCGCGGCCCATGGCGGCAGCTGCGGCACAGAAGGACGGCACGCCGGGCACCAGCTCGGCAGCATAGCCGCGAGCGGCCACGCGCCTGTGTACATACCAGTAGGTAGAATACACCGTCGGGTCACCGAGTGTGAGAAACACCACGGTTTTGCCCTCGTCGAGCAGCGCACAGAGCGCGTCTGCCGCCGCGTCGTGGCTGGCGTTCCGCACCTGCTTGTC
The DNA here is from genome assembly GCF_027665985.1 of Butyricicoccus sp. AM78-15b2TA. Classification (NCBI taxonomy): domain Bacteria; kingdom Bacillati; phylum Bacillota; class Clostridia; order Eubacteriales; family Butyricicoccaceae; genus Butyricicoccus; species Butyricicoccus sp. AM78-15b2TA. The sequence continues at coordinate 19,681 of NZ_JAQEHY010000008.1, read as the reverse complement.
GTGCGTCATCGGCATATCGAACAGCAGGATCGTCTTGTCCTGCCCGATGTACGGCGAAGCAATATCCAGTGCGGTCTGTCTGCCGTCGGCGGACTTCGGTGCGGCGATGGCATCGCACTCGCGCAGCAGCCGAATCGCCTTGGCGGTCAGCAGCTCCGGATCACCCGGACCGACACCGACTCCATATAAAATACCCTTCATTGCAGTTTCAACCTCTCACAGAGTGCGCGCGCGCCCGCCGACTCGGCCAGCACGCCGTATTTTCCCGTAAACATGATAAATTCCACGCGTGCCTGCCCCTTCATGCGCAGGGCGATACGGTTTTCCATTTCCCTGCCGATGCGCGACAGGACGGACCGGCGCAGATTCACCTCGTCCAGCAGCTCCACGCACGCGTCCACCGAGATGGCGGCCATCAGTCCTTCGAGTGTCTCGCGCGGTGCGCCGCACAGTGCCGCATGCGCGGTGAAAATCTCCTGCCGTGCGTCTGCAACCGACGAATGTGTGTTCATCACGCCTGCGGCCATCTTGACCAGCTTTCCGGCGTGCCCGACGAGCAGAATCTCCGGATAGCCGCGGTACGCTGCGTGGTCGAACGCCTCACCGATGAAGTTGGAGCACTTGACCGCGCGTTCGAGGTCAAGGCCGAGCGTGTCCCGCGCGAAATCCGCGCCGTAGTTGCCCGGACACAGGAACGCAATGCGCTGTCCCTGCGCGTACAGGCTGTCCAGCTCCAATCGGATGGTGTCCACAAGCGCTTTTTCGCTCATCGGCTCAACGATGCCGCTCGTGCCGAGAATCGAGATGCCGCCGACGATGCCGAGGTGGCCATTGTAGGTCTGGGCGGCAAGTGCCTCGCCGTCCTCCACCGAAATGGTGACAGAAAAGCCGCCGCCGTATCCGTTCTGTTCCGCGGCTCGGTGCACCGCGTCCGTGATCTGCTGCCGCGGACCGGGATTGATCGCCGCTTCTCCGACCGGCATCGCCAGTCCCGGGCGGGTGATCCGACCGACGCCGGCGCCGCCCTCTATGGCAACGCCCTTTTCGATTCGGCGCACGGAAGCCGTGATGCGGACCCCGTTTGTAATGTCCGGGTCGTCGCCCGCGTCCTTGCGGACGGTGCAGACAGCCGCGCTCCCGCTCCTGGGTGCGTTCTCGACCGGCAGGCGGAAGGTGATGCCGCCCGGCGTGTGCAGATGAATCTCCGGCGGCGCGATTCCGGTCAGCAGCAGCACAGCCGCCGCCTGCGAGGCCGCCGCCGCGCACGAGCCGGTTGTCCAGCCGCGGCGAAGCGCTTTGCCGCCGCGGCTGGTGATGAGTTTTTCGTCCGGCATGCGGTGCACCTCCCTGTGAAATGTAATCCAATTTATTATAGCATACGCAGGCTTTTATTTGAAGTGCAAACGCGGGATGTCTTTTCTCTGCACCGGTTGAGCGGGCGCACACGAACCGTGCAGGCGGTTCGCCCCTAACGGGCGGCAGTTTTTTCAGCACCGGCTGAGCGGGGTGCGCGAACTGCGTCAGCGGGTTCGCCCTATCCGGGCGGCAGCCTGTTTCTCTGCACCGGCTGAGCGGGGTACTCGAACTGCCGCAGGCGTGTTCGCCCCTAACGGGCGGAGAGTTTTTCGCTGAACCTCAGCGGGGGGATTCGCCGTCTGCGGACGGCGGGGACGTTGCGGCGCCCGCCGCGGGGGCAAAAAGGGTAGACACCTACGGTTTCTACCCTCTTTGAACACCCGTTTCCCTTGTTGGGATAGCTTGGGTGCAGACGGTAGACTGCGTAAGCAGGAAAAGGACGCGACAGTCGGGTTACCTCAGCGTGTCTTTCTCCGCCTTTTCGCAGTTCACAGATAGATTACTGCTACACAGACGGTTTACTCTACGCAGGCGCGGCATAGCAGTGCCGCGCAAATCCTTGGCACGTTATAACGCACGGCACCTGCGAGGATAAATTGCACCGAACGCCTAATCCGTAGGTGCTGTCCGCAAACTCCAGACTTACGAGTTGCGCGGCACGGGTATGCCGCGCCTGCTGGAAGTAGCCGACCTGTGTAGCAGTAATGTATCTGACACTGCGAACAGGTTGCTCAAGAGGACGGACTCCGAAGGTAGTTCGTCCGCAGCAGAGAAAAAATCCTCTGCCGTTCCCCTATTTCGCAACGGTCACATGTCGGCAATCTGCGCCAGGCCCTCCAAGGGAAAGGGGTGAAAATCAGAGGGTGGAAACCGCAGGTGTCTACCCTCTTGTGCGCCCGCGCGGCGTCAGCGCACTCCCCGCTGAGGTTCAGCGAAAACCTCCCCGCCCGTTAGGGGCGAACACGCCTGCGGCAGTTCGTGCCCCCCGCTCAGCCGGTGCAGAGAAACAGGCTGCCGCCCAGAAAGGGCGAACACGCTCACGCAGTTCGTGTGCCCCGGTCAGCCGGTGCTGAAAAAGGCTGCCGCCCGAAAAGAATGAACCGCGCAGGCGGTTCAAGTCCCCCGGTTGACTGGTGTCGGAATTTTTATCACTTTCCGCAGCAATGCCGCTCTCCCTGCGATTCTTCACGAATTCTTCATCGCATTGTTTTAGTAGGATGACAAAATTTTTTTATAAATTCGTGCTTTGATTACCATGTTCTGTAAAATAATAAACTTTTCTAAGTGCGAGGTGAAAAAAGTAAATATTTTACGCAGTATTTTTGTACAAAAAGTCTGTTCAAAATTATCATTTTTCACAATAGTTGTTGATAATATTGATAAATACGCGAGATTTTTTTATTCATTCATCCAAATTGCACAAATACATCTTGACAAAGAATTTTAAAAGTGATAAATTTATCTCACGAAAGGACGAAAGGAGGCTGAGCAGGAAATGAAAAAGGTTATCTGTTCGGAACACGCACCCGCAGCCATCGGCCCGTATGCACAGGCAATTGCAGCAAACGGTATCGTATTTACTTCGGGTCAGCTTCCGATTGATCCCGCAACCGGTGCTTTTCCGGAAGGGATCGCAGCACAGACCAAGCAGTCGCTCACCAATGTAAAGGCAATCCTTGCTGAGGCAGGAACCGGTATGGATCAGGTGATCAAGACTACCGTCTTCCTGAGCGACATGAACAATTTCGGCGCGATGAACGAGGTTTACGCCACCTTCTTCGGTGAAGGCAGCTACCCGGCACGTTCCGCTGTGGAGGTTGCAAGACTTCCCAAGGACGCTCTCGTCGAGATTGAGGTAACCGCTCTCCTGCCGTAAGGCAAACCAAAAGAAGAAGAAAAGAAAACAGTAACACCAAAAGAAAGGTGCTGTCCGCTAGGCAAAGCCGGAACCGGAAAACCGGCTTTGACGACCGGGGTACCTCCAAAACACAAACGGCAACAACGCCAAAAAAATGGAGGTAATTTTATTATGAGCAAGCAGTATCCGCTGAACGTACCCGCACCGCATCATTTTACTTACGCAGTCCGTGATCTTCCGGAAGTAACCGTTGAGCAGCGTGAGCGCGCTCTTCAGGCTACTCATTACAACGAGTTCGCATTCCCGTCCGGCATGCTGACCGTTGATATGCTGTCCGACTCCGGTACCACTGCAATGACCAATCATCAGTGGGCAAGCCTGTTCCTCGGCGACGAGGCTTACGGCCGCAACACCGGTTATTACGTTCTGCTCGACACCTTCCGCGACATCTTCGAGCGCGGCGGCGAGAAGAACTGGAAGAAGATCATCGACCTCGTTCGCACCGATTGCCGCGACGTTGAGAAGATGATGGACGAAGTTTATCTGTGCGAGTACGAAGGCGGCCTGTTCAATGGCGGCGCAGCTCAGATGGAGCGCCCGAACGCATTTATCATCCAGCAGGGCCGTGCAGCTGAGTCCGTTCTGATGGAAATCGTTCGCAACATCCTTGCTAAGCGTCACCCGGGCAAGAAGTTCACCATTCCGTCGAATGGTCACTTCGACACCACCGAAGGCAACATCAAGCAGATGGGTTCCATTCCGCGTAACCTGTACAACAAGACCCTGCTGTGGGAAGTACCGGAAGGCGGCCGTTACGAGAAGAACCCGTTCAAGGGCAACATGGATATCGAGAAGCTCGAGCAGCTGATCACCTCTGTTGGTCCGGAGAACGTTCCGCTGATCTTCACCTGCATCACCAACAACCCGGTTTGCGGCCAGGCCGTTTCCATGGGCAACCTGAAGGAAATCAACCGCGTTGCGCATAAGTACAACATCCCGCTGGTATTTGATACCGCTCGCTGGGCTGAGAACGCTTACTTCATCAAGATGAATGAGGAAGGCTACGCTGACAAGTCCATCGCTGAGATCGCTACCGAGATGTTCTCTTACTGCGATGCATTCACCATGTCCGCTAAGAAGGACGGCCACGCTAACATGGGCGGCATGCTGGCATTCCGCGATAAGGGCCTGTTCTGGAAGAACTTCTCCGACTTCAACGAAGACGGCACCGTTAAGACCGACGTTGGCGTTCTGCTGAAGGTTAAGCAGATCTCCTGCTACGGCAACGATTCCTACGGCGGCATGTCCGGCCGTGACATCATGGCTCTGGCAGTTGGCCTGTACGAGTCCTGCGACTTTAACTACATGAACGAGCGTGTTGCTCAGTGTAACTACCTGGCAGAAGGCTTCTACGACGCTGGCGTTAAGGGCGTTGTACTGCCGGCAGGCGGCCACGCTGTATACATCAACATGGATGAGTTCTTCGACGGCAAGCGCGGCCACGACACCTTCGCTGGTGAGGGCTTCAGCCTTGAGCTGATCCGCCGCTACGGCATCCGTGTATCCGAGCTGGGCGACTACTCCATGGAGTATGACCTGAAGACCCCGGAGCAGCAGGCTGAAGTATGTAACGTAGTTCGCTTCGCAATCGACCGCAGCCGTCTGACCAAGGAGCACCTCGACTACGTTATCGCAGCTGTTAAGGCTCTGTACGAGGATCGTGAGAACATTCCGAACATGCGTATTGTTTGGGGTCACAATCTGCCGATGCGTCACTTCCATGCATTCCTGGAGCCGTACGCTAACGAAGAGAAATAATCCCCTGTTCCATCCTTTCGTCAAAGGCGATACCGCATAATTGCATAAATTGTGCGGTATTTCCGCCAATGCTGCAGCAAAGGCGCTGCGGCATTGCATAACAGGAATTTCTCCTGACCTTTTTATAACTTGATAATCAGGGCGTAACCTGTGCCGCGTGGAAAGTGCACAGGAAAGCAAAGAACAAAGGCGTTCTTTTTGCCAGAAAACTAAACAGTTTCTGCGTCAAAGAGAACGCCCTTTTTCTATCCATTTACACATTAAAGGGGTGTAAGATAATGAGTAAAGAGCCTAAAAACTTAGAACAGAGAGATGGTTTCCAGAGTAAGTGGGGATTCATTCTGGCATGTATCGGTTCTGCGGTTGGTATGGGCAACATCTGGCGTTTCCCGATCATGGTGCAGAAGTACGGCGGCATGACCTTCCTGCTTCCCTATTTTATCTTTGTAATTTTGATCGGCAGTACCGGCGTTATCGAGGAGTTCGCTCTCGGCCGCCGTGCAGCTGCAGGTCCGGTTGGTGCGTTCGGCATGTGTACCAAGGAGCGCACCGGCAGTGATAAATCCGGTAAGGCGATCGGCGCAATCCCGATCATCGGTGCATTGATGCTGGCAATCGGCTACACGGTCGTTCTCGGCTGGATCTTCAAGTACACCTTCATGTCCCTCTCCGGCAGCCTGTTCAATCTCGGCACGGATATGGGCGCAATCGGCGGCACCTTCGGCATGACCGCACCGGAGGCAGAAACGCTTCCCGAAGCCCTCAAGGCAATGGCGTCGGCCGGCTTCTTCGGCATCGGCAACGGCGTATGGCAGATCGTTGCACTGGTCGTTTCCCTCGCCATCATGGTAATGGGCGTTGCAGGCGGCATTGAGAAGGCAAACAAGGTCATGATGCCTGTTCTGTTCGGTCTGTTCCTCGTACTGGCAATCTACATCGGCACTCTGCCCGGCGCATCCGCAGGCTATAAGTACATTCTGACCCTGAATCCGGCCGGTCTGGCTAAGCCCGACCTGTGGGTATTTGCATTCGGTCAGGCGTTCTTCTCCCTGTCCGTTGCAGGCAACGGTTCTGTAATCTACGGTTCCTACCTGTCCAAGAGCGAGGATATCCCGTCCTCCGCACGCAACGTTGCAGTATTTGATACCATCGCAGCTCTGCTGGCAGCAATCGTTATCATTCCGGCAATGGCAGTTGTTCTGGGCGAAGGCATCAACGACGTAAAGGGCGGCCCCGGCCTGATGTTCGTTTACCTCGTAAACGTATTCAACGCAATGCCTGCCGGCCGTATCATCGGCGCGATCTTCTACATCTGCGTACTGTTCGCAGGCGTATCCTCCATCGTAAACCTGTACGAGGCACCGATCGCCTTCCTGCAGGAGCAGTTCAAGTTCAAGCGCGCAGCAGCCGTTGGCACCATCGGTGTAATCGGTCTGGTCGTTTCCATCGCAATCCAGCCGTGGACCTCTCAGTGGATGGACGTTGTTTCCATTTACATCTGCCCGCTCGGCGCTGCTCTGGCCGGCATCATGTTCTTCTGGGTACTCGGCAAGAAAAAGGCACTTGCTGCTGTTAACGAAGGCGCTAAGAAGCCCATCGGCAGCTGGTTCTTCCCGCTTGGTAAGTGGGTATACGTTATCTGTGCAATTGCTGCACTGATCCTCGGCATTATGTACGGTGGCATTGGCTAATCCCTCAAGCTAACCACTGGACTTTCGTTAGACGTTCATGGGTTTATGAATCGTCTGTATCCCCCCTTTTGTCTTTGTCCCCCGTCACTGCTGTGTGGCGGGGGACATGCTTTTCTAATTAGAAATTAGCAATCCGCAGGCAGTAATCGCTGCATGCAAAGCAAAACCCCGGCTTTGCCGCACTTGACAAAACCGGGGCTGCTCGGGTATAATATACCCAAGGGATGCTGTTCAGGCAGTCAGACCTTATTCAATCAGGATTTTTAGTCACTGACCGTTCGAGGCCTAATCGAGCGGTCAGTGCGCTTTTATACAGAAAATGTACAGCAGGATTACTGCACATACGAAAAGCCGAAGCAATTTCTTCTGCATTTGCGACACCTCCTTTCCTCCCCAAACCGAGGAAAGAAAGAAGGTCTGACCGCTATCGGAACAACATCTGCTTACAGTATAGCATATACGACAGAATATTGTCAATAAACCGTCCTTTCAGGCGGTTTTTGTTGTTATAGCAGAAAAAGAGACGAACCAGGCAGGCTCGTCTCTTTTTACGTTGTATGGAGAAGATTCAGTTAAAGTACACGATATCTTCCTTCGCCTTTTCGGCGGGTTCTACCGTGATGGCATGCAGCACCGGACCGGGACCGCGGTACTGCGGCAGCTCCTCGACGGTGATGGACGCCGTTACCTTGACCCAGTCGCGGTTATGCAGCTGATCGCGGTCGGGATAGCGGCAGAGGAAGCCGAGGAAGGTGACGTCATCCGCGCAGCAGACCATGCCGAAACGGCCGGGCACGAAGCTGCCGGCGGGCACATCCTTGCCGACGTAGGCCTGGGCAAGAAAGCGGACGGTCTTGCCGTCATACTTCATCGGATCGCTGGTGGCGTCGATGTACCAGAGACCGTAGTCCTCCGGCTGGATGTCGATGATATCCGCATCCACGTCAAACGGCAGCGGCATATTGCGGGCGTAGTCCTCGGAATTGCCGTTCACGTCATCCAGATAGATTGCCGCACGCGGGTTCATCGCCTTGATGTTCTTCTTGTACAGCATATCCTTCAGCTCGTCCGTGCAGCGGTTGAACACAACAAGGTCAGCGGTGGTGATATGCTCGAACATCATCGGGCCGATGTTGTTGGAATACAGCTCAAACGTGGTCGCATCGACCGTCGTGACAATCTGGTACAGCTCCCAGCGGGCAGGAAACGCCTGCATCAGCTTTTCCAGCTTCCACATGCCGTTGTACTCAACAAGAATGCGGTCCGGCTGGTATTTCTGCTCCACGCGCTTGAGGATATTCGGCGTCAGACGGTCCTCGGACTCGATGGGCACAAGCGCGGTGCCGTAGTGCAGCAGCCACTTCTCGTCGTACTCCTCGATGCCCTCCTCGCACAGCAGCAGCACCGTGCGCTCGTTCTCGGTAAAGTTCGGGTCCGCGAGAATATCCTGAATGAACTTGGTCTTGCCGCTCTCCAAAAAGCCGGTAAAGACGTATACCGGAATGGGTTCGTTAGCCATGATCTGGTTACCTCACTTTTCGTTTACGCCGAACAGAGCAGCGATACGCTCCTCATCCAGTTCGGAGCCGATGACGCACAGGCGGCCGGTGTAATCGGCAGTGCCGCGGCGAATTTCGGGTGCGCCCGGAACGTAGTCAAAGTGCAGCCACTCGCCGCCGTCTGCACACGGAACGATGCCCTTTGCACGCAGTACGGTGCCGAGCGTAACATCACCGAGCGCGGTAAGTGCCGCGTTAAGCTCGTCCTCGGTGTACTTGCGGGTCGTTTCCTTGCCCCAGGAGGTGAATACCTCGTCAGCATCGTGATCGTGGTCGTGACCGCAGCAGCAGTGACCGTCGTGGTCGTGATGATGGTGCTCGTGGTCATGATCGTGGTGATGCTCATGCTCATGGTCGTGATCGTGGCAGCCGCAGGTGCAGTGCTCGTCGTGCTCGTGATGATGCTCGTGCTCCTCGTGGTCATGCTCGTGGTCATGCTCATGCTCATGTTCGTGCTCATCATGCTCGTGGTCATGGTGGTGATGATGATGCTCGTGGTGCGGCTCGTGCGCGATCTCCTCGAGAACCTCCGCAACGAGGTCGCGGCTGCCTTCCATGGTGGAGAGCAGCTGCTCGCCGGTCAAATCCTTCCACGGGGTGGTAACGATGCGGGCGTGCTCATTCAAGCCGCGCAGCATGGCAACGGTCTCGTCGAGGCGCTTCTCCGGGCACTCAGCCGTGCGGGACAGCAGGATGGCACCGGCATGCGCCACCTGATTCTCGAAAAACTCACCGAAGTTCTTGAGGTACATCTTGGCCTTGAGCGCGTCAACAACCGTGACGAAGCTGTTCAGCTGTACATCGAGGTGCGCGTTCTGTACCGCAGCGATAACATCGCTCAGTTTGCCGACGCCGGACGGCTCGATCAGGATGCGGTCCGGATGGTACCGGTCCACAACATCGTGCAGCGCCTTGCCGAAGTCGCCAACCAGCGAGCAGCAGATGCAGCCTGCGTTCATCTCGTTTACAACAATGCCGGCATCCTTGAGGAAGCCGCCGTCAATGCCGATCTCACCGAACTCGTTCTCGATCAGAACAACCTGCTCACCCTTGAGCGCATCGGCCAGCAGACGCTTGATGAGAGTCGTCTTGCCGGCACCCAGAAAACCGGAAATAATATCAATTTTAGTCATGCTTTGTCGCTCCATTTCTATGCACGGCACAGGGATTCCCAAACCGTACTTAAATTTTCCGAACGCTTATATTATACCACATTTATCGAAAAAAGAAAAGCTATTTGGTTAGCGGACGCTAATCTTTCCGGCTGCGCGGCGTGTTTGAGAGCCGCGACGCAACAAAACCCCGGCCCTGTCGCTTGACAAGACCGAGGTTCTGCGGGTATAATATACCCAAGGGATGTTGCTAAGCAACCAGACCTTTCCGTATCATAGTTAAACTAAGATGACCGTTCGGGCCCTAATCCGAGCGGTCATCGTGCTTTTATACAGAAAATGTACAGCAAAATCACTGCACATACCAACAGCTGTACTGCCTTTTTCTGCATCCGCGCCACCTCCTTTCCTCCTCGAACTGAGGAAAGAAAGAAGATCTGACCGCTAATGGAACAACATCCGCTTATAGTATAGCATATCCTGCAGAAATCTGTCAATCAACCGCCTTTACAGGCGTTTTTTTATTTTTTTGCACAAAAAATGGAGAACGGAACTCATTTCCGTTCTCCACTTTCCATTCTCAATTTGATTTATTCTCCCATCACCTGAAAGACAATATCCCGCACGCGGTTGCGGGTATCGCACTCCACAAGGGTCAGATTCTGCCACGGGCCGATGGTGATCTCGCCATTCACGAACGGGATAACGATAAACGGGCTGAGCAGCGCCGCCTTGATGTGCGACGAGCCGTTATCATCGTGCCAGGTATCGTGGTGGTGGTAATGAATGACCGCACCGGTCTCATCGCGGTAGGGCGAAAAGACGTCCATCGCCGCCTTGAGGTCATGGTAGACCATACCCGGCTCAAACTCGAGCGTGGTCAGACCGGCAACGCCGCCGGTGGTAAAGCCGGTAATCGTGCCGGACTTCATGCCGGTCTTGCGGCAGGCGTTCTGCACCGCTGCGCGGAAGTCATCGGTAACGTCGATCATGCCCATGTGGGCCTTGGTTTTGTAGGTTTTGGTTTCGGTATAAACAGGCATTTGCGATTCTCCTTTAGAGGCACTCTAAGTAGCGGCCGTACAGCGTTTTGCTGAGGTCGGCGGCGTGACGGAGCAGCGTCTGACGGCTGATATAGCCGCGCGCGTACGCAATCTCCTCCAGACAGGCGATGTAGCGGCCGCTCTCATCCTGCACGCGGCGGACAACCTGTGCAGATTCGAGCAGATTCTCGGCGGTACCGGCATCCAGCCAGACGAAATCCCGCTCGAGCTTTTCAACGTGCAGCTGACCGCGTTTCATGTACTCGATATTGACATCCGTAATCTCCAGCTCGCCTCTTGCCGAGGGCTTGAGTCCGCGGGCAATCTCCATAACCGAGTTATCGTAGAAATACAGACCCGGAATGATATAGTTAGACTTCGGATAGCGCGGCTTCTCCTCGATGGAAATAGCACGGCCCTGACCATCAAACTCCACAACGCCGAACGCACGCGGGTCATCGACATAGTAGCCGAACACGCAGGCGCCGGATTTCATCTGCACGGCACGGTCCAGATAGCTCTGGAAATTGGGGGAATAGAAGATATTATCGCCCAGAACAAGGCAAACCGAGTCATCCCCGATGAACTGCGAGCCGATGAGCAGCGCGTCCGCGATGCCGCGTGCAACCTCCTGCACCTCGTAGGTGATGTTGACGCCGAAGCGGCCGCCGGAACCGAGCAGACGGTAGAACGGGCCTTCCTCTCCGGGCGGGATGATGATGAGAATATCGCGGATACCGGCCTGCAGGAGCGCAGCCAGCGGATAGTAGATCATCGGTTTATCGTATACCGGCAGCAGCGGTTTGCATACCGGACGTGTCATCGGGTACAGGCGCGAGCCCTTACCGGCGGCAAGAATGATTCCTTTCATTGGCTATTCCTCTATCTATATGGTTTTGTGAGATTAGTATAGCACACTTTGGGCAAATAAGAAAGCAATTTTCTAATAAAGCAGAGAGTGGAGAGCACTTCGCTCTCCACTCCTCACTCTTTCTCAATCGTCAGCACCGAATGATACGGCATCGGCTTTCCGTCCACGGCGTTATCGCGCGATGCGCCGCTGAATTCATACTCGTACCGGAAATCCAGCCCGTCGAGATGCGCCTCCTTGACGTTTTTCGTATCCGGTGCATCATATTCCCAGCCGTCGTCAATGATGTCATCCCTCATGTGGGCGGCATACAGCCAGCTCCATTTGGCATACGCGGCCGCAAAGGCGTAATACACCGTCATGCGCTCCTGATAGCCGCACGAGCCGTTCTGCGAATCCGAAACCACCGTCACAGACTGCACATAGCCGTCCGCATCGGTTTCGACCGTCACATCGGATACAGAATCGCCCAGCGAGAAGAAATACCTGCCGCCCATTCCCACGTCGCTATTCCAGCTGCCGTCCGGCCGGACATACGCTGCCATCCCTTGATTATAATGCAGGCAGTCGTTGCAGTTCTCCACATACTCCGCAAGGGTCAGCTCGCCGCGATTGGGCGGCAGCTTGGCGTACAGGTCAATGCCGTAACCTGCGGCTGCTCGCAGCACGAGCACCAGCAGGTACAGCGCCACGCGATACCAGCGCACCTCCCGCTCGCGGACAACGATGCTGCACCCGTTCTCCAAATCCCACGGCAGCTCCTCTTCTTTGCACGCGCGGTAGCACTTGTACTTGTAGTACCAGTCGAAGACCGGCAGCGCATAGCAGTTGCCGTAGCCGAACACGCCCCACAAACGGGCATATGCGGTGCGGATGGACAGCTTTTCTCCGTCCTCATCGCGGACGGACAGCCCGAAGATCCACTTGCCGGGCGTTGTGCCCCAGTAATGCAGCAGCACCGGCTCGAACACGAACGTCAGCAGCCAGCTGACATACCCGCACGCGAGCATCCACGCCAGACTCGCCGTGAGCTGGATAAAATTCTCCGGATTGATGCGGAACACCCACTGTGCCAGCATCGACCACAGCAGCCCATACAGTCCGGCATCCACATTGCGGGCAAAGAAGCGCCGCCACGGACAGCCGACCGGCGGAATGCGGTCTTTCTCGCGCGGGTCGTCTGCGGGCAGCACGATGGACTGGTACCGGTCTACATCCAGCCCGTTCCACTCCGCTCTGTCCTCGCAGATGGCGCGGCACATCGCATACGCCAGTTCGCTCTCGCGGATGTCCCCCTGCAATACGTCGAGCTGGCCTGCCGCCGCCTCGGGCAGCGCTTTCTCGCCGCTCTCGATGGCGCGGATGTCGGGCACGCTCAGGCGCAGCCGCCGCAGCAGCATGATCTTCCGCAGTGTCTGTACATTGTCCTCGGTGTAGTCGCGGTAGCCGTTCTCGCCGCGTGTCGGCTTGAGTAAGCCTTCCTTCTCGTAAAACCGGATGTTCGCCCGGGATAATCCCGTCCTGCGCTCTGCTTCCGCTATGTTCATACGATCACCTTCCCTTCTATTGATTACATTATAAGGGATAAAGTGGGTTTACAGTCAAGTGTTTTCGGGGAAAATGTTAAGAAAAAAGAGTGGAGAAACTCCACTCTTTTTATGTTTAGTTCAGCTTAATGCAGCTTAATTCAGCGCTGCAATCGACTCTTCCAGCTTTGCGAGGTGCTCGCGCAGCTTTTCGGCCTTTTCGCGCTCGGCTGCAACAACCTTCTCGGGTGCCTTATCGACAAACTTCGGATTGTTCAGCTTCTTCATAACGAAGTCGATATCCGCCTCGACCTTGCTCTTCTCCTTGCCGAGGCGTGCGCGCTCGGCCTCGAAGTCGATGAGGTCGCCCATCGGCATATAGATCTGTGCGTCGCCGGTGACAACCGATGCCATCTTGGCAGCGTCCGCCGGAACGGCGTCGATGAGTTCAATCTCGGAAGCGTATGCCAGCTTGGGGAAGAAGCCTGCGCCTGCGGAGAACGTATCCTTCTTCTCGGTCAGGATGAGCACCTTGGCCTTCTTGGAGGGCGGTACGTTCATCTCGGCACGGCGGTTGCGGATGGCGCGGACAGCGTCCATCAGGCTCTCCATCTGTGCCTCCTCCGCGGCAAAGTGCAGCTCGTCCTTGTATTCCGGCCATGCGGATACCATAACGGACGGGCCTTCATGCGGCAGCGCCTGCCAGATGGTCTCGGTGATGAACGGCATGAACGGGTGCAGCAGCTGCATCGCGCCGCTCAGCACATAGCAGAGCACCTTCTGTACGTTCTCGTCGCCGGTCTGCAGACGGGTCTTTGCAATCTCGATATACCAGTCGCAGAAGTTCTCCCAGATGAAGTCGTTCAGCTTGGCAGCCGCCAGACCCAGCTCGTACTGGTCGATGTTGCGGGTAACATCGGCAACCAGTGTGTTGAACTTGCTGAGAATCCACTTGTCCTCGATGGTAAGGTCTGCGGGCAGCTGGACTGCCTTATCCTTGTCGATGGTCAGGTTCATCTGGATAAAGCGGGATGCGTTCCAAATCTTGTTGCAGAAGTTGCGGGACGCCTGCACGCGCTCATCCGAGAAACGCATATCGTTTCCGGGGCTGTTGCCGGTTGCGAGGGTAAAGCGCAACGCATCCGCGCCGTACTGGTCGATGACCTCGAGCGGGTCGATGCCGTTGCCGAGCGACTTGGACATCTTGCGGCCCTGTGCATCGCGCACCAGACCGTGGATATAAACCGTCTCGAACGGGGTTTCGCCCATGTGCTCCACACCGGAGAAGATCATGCGGGCAACCCAGAAGAAGATAATGTCGTAGCCGGTAACGAGCGTAGAGGTCGGGTAGAAATAGTCAAGCTCCTTGGTCTTGTCCGGCCAGCCGAGCGTGGAGAACGGCCACAGAGCGGACGAGAACCAGGTATCCAGTACGTCCTCCTCCTGATGGATATGCGTGCCGCCGCACTTCGGGCAGGTGCATACGTCGGTCTTGGAGACGGTCATTTCGCCGCAGTCCTCACAGTAGAACGCCGGAATGCGGTGACCCCACCACAGCTGACGGGAGATACACCAATCGTGTACGTTTTCCATCCAGCGCAGGTAGGTCTTGGAGAAACGGTCGGGCACAAACTTGGTCTTGCCCTCGTTTACTACGTCCATAGCGGGCTTGGCGAGCGGCGCCATCTTGACGAACCACTGTGCCGAGGTCATCGGCTCAACGGTCGTACCGCAGCGGTAGCAGGTGCCTACGTTGTGCTCGTGGTCCTCGATCTTGACGAGCCAGCCGCCTTCCTCGAGGTCCTTTACAACCGCCTTGCGGCACTCGTAGCGGTCCATGCCCTCGTACTTGCCGCCGTTTGCGTTGACGGTCGCGTCCTCGTTGAACACGAGGATCTGCTCGAGGTTGTGGCGCTGGCCCATCTCGAAGTCGTTCGGGTCGTGGCACGGCGTAACCTTAACACAGCCGGTGCCGAACTCCATATCAACGTACTCGTCACCGAAAATCGGAATCTCGCGGTTCATGATCGGGAGGATGCAGGTCTTGCCGATGAGGTGCTTGTAGCGCTCGTCGTTCGGGTTGACAGCAACGCCGGTATCGCCCATGAAGGTCTCCGGACGGGTGGTCGCAACCACCAGCTCACCCGAGCCGTCCGCGAGCGGATAGCGGATGTGCCACAGCTTGCCCGGCTGGGTTTCGTACTCAACCTCGGCGTCGGACAGCGCAGTCGCGCAGTGCGGGCACCAGTTGATGATGCGGTGGCCCTTGTAGATCAGGCCCTTGTTGTACAGGTTTACGAATACCTCGCGGACCGCCTTGGAGCAGCCCTCGTCCATGGTGAAGCGCTCGCGGTCCCAGTCGCAGGAGGTGCCGAGCTTTTTGAGCTGGCTGATAATGCGGCTGCCGAACTTGTCCTTCCACGCCCAGACGCGCTTAAGGAACTCCTCGCGGCCGAGGTCGTAACGGGTCAGACCCTCCTCCTTGCGGAGGTTCTCCTCTACCTTGATCTGGGTTGCGATACCGGCGTGGTCGGTGCCCGGCATCCACAGTGCCTCGTAGCCCTGCATGCGCTTGGTGCGGATGAGGATATCCTGCAGGGTCTCGTCGAATGCATGGCCCATGTGCAGCTGGCCGGTAACATTCGGAGGCGGAATAACGATGGTGTACGGTTTCTTGTCCGGATTGACCTCGGCGTGGAAGAAGCCGGAATCGACCCAGAACTTGTACAGCTTGTCCTCGACCGATTTCGGGTCGTAGGTCTTAGGCAGTTCGCTCATTGATCTATCTCCTTCAATTTGATTTACGATATACATGCGGGATACCTCTGTGTAAACAAAAAAGAGCATACTCATCCCGACAACAGGACGAAGTATGCTCCGTGGTACCACCTGAATTCGCGTAAAGACGCGCACTCGTTGCCCCGTAACGCGGGTTAGACGGAACAGCTTAACGAACATTCGGCTGTTCTGCTCCAAAGCGACCTTCTTCTTCCCCGCCGAGGTGCTTGCACCGACCGCACCCTCTCTAAACGCGCAAAGGAAAAATACTCCTCTTTTTCACTGCATTTGTGTATTAACTTTAATATTATAGCTGTTAAATCCGGGTTTGTCAAGGGATATCCCTTGTTTTCCGGCACCGACCCTCTGGGGCACGCGAACCGCGTGGGCGGTTCGCCCCTAACGGGCGGCAGTTTTTTTCAGCACCGGCTGACTGGGGCACACGAACTGCCGCAGGCGGGTTCGCCCTTTCCGGGCGGCAGGTTTTTCAGCACCGGCTGACTGGGGCACACGAACTGCGTGAGCGTGTTCGCCCTATCCGGGCGGCAGGTTTTTCGCTGAACCTCAGTGAGGGGATTCGCCGTCTGCGGACGGCGGGGACGTTGCGGCGCCCGCCGCGGGGGCAAAAAGGAAGGGACACCTACGGTTTCCCTTCCTCTTTGAACTCCTACCTTTCCCTTGCTTCCTAATCTGGCGCAGATTTCCTATATGTGACCGCTTCGAAAAGGGGAACGACAGAGGATTTTTTCTTCCGTGTCTTTCTCAACATATTCGCAGTGTCAGATACATTACTGCTACACATGTGATTTCATCTAAGCAGGCGCGACATAACAGTGTCGCGCAAGTCGTCAGCACGTTATAATAGACAGGGCCTGCGAAGATAAATTGTACCAAACGCTTAATTCGTAGGTGCCATGCGGTATAACGTGTTAAAGAGTTGCGCGGCACGGTTATGCCGCGCCTGCGTAGAGTAAACCGTATGTGTAGCAGTACGTTGTCTGTGAACTGCGAAAAGGCGGAGAAAGACACGCTTCGGTAACCCGACTGCCGTTCCCCTATTTCGCAGCGGTCACATGTCGGCAATCTGCGCCAGACCCTCCAAGGGAAAGGGGTGATTCACAAGAGGGTGGAAACCGTAGGTGTCTACCCTCTTGTGCCCCCGCCGGGTAGGCGCACTCCCTGCTGAGGTTCAACGAACCCCTCCCCGCCCGTTAAGGGCGAACACGCTCACGCAGTTCGCGCGCCCCGCTCAGCCGGTGCAGAGAAACAGGCTCCCGCCCGGCAGGAACTTACGAAAGTCTCCGCTTGAACTCCTCATACCCAAACATCCGCACGACCTCATCCGTGCCGTCGGCGCGTCTTACCGCGATGAGCGGCAGCGGCATACCGTTAAACGTATTGGTCTTGACCATGGTGTAGAGCGCCATGTCCTCGAACACGACCTGCTCACCGGCGCCGAGCGCCACATCGAACGAATACTCGCCGATGACATCGCCTGCGAGGCAGGAGCGGCCGGTCAGCAGATAGGTGAACGCCTTTTTCCCCGGCTCGCCGCCGCGGTACACCGGCGGACGGTACGGCACCTCGAGCACGTCCGGCATGTGGCACGCCGCCGAGGTATCCAGAATCGCAATGTCCTTATGGTTGTGCATCACCTCAAGCACGGTGGCGACCAGATAGCCCGCATTCAGCACAACGGCCTCGCCCGGCTCCAGATAAACCTGCACCTTGTACTTTTTCTGCAGATAATCAATGCAGTGCACCAGTGTTTCCACATCGTAATCCGCGCGGGTGATATGGTGGCCGCCGCCGAGGTTGATCCATTTCAGGCCGTCCATATACTGACCGAAATTCTGCTCAAATGCAGCGACAGTCCGCACCAGATCGTCCGAATTCTGCTCGCAGAGCGTGTGGAAATGGAAGCCCTCAATGCCGTCGAGCAGCTCCGGCTGAAAATTCTCTATCGTAATGCCGAGGCGCGAATCCGGACCGCACGGGTCGTACATCGCGTGGTCGCTCGGCTGCGTGGAGCACTCCGGATTGAGCCGCAGGCCGCAGCTCTTCCCTGCCGCGCGGGCAAGGCTGCCGTAGGCCTTCCACTGCGTGAACGAGTTGAACACAATGTGGTCGGCGTACTCCAGAATCTCGCGGAACTCGCCCTCCGCGTAGGCCGGCGCGTAGACATGGGTCTCGCCGCCGAATTCCTCATGACCGAGCCGTGCCTCGTACAGACCGGAGGCCGTTGTGCCCGCCAGATACTCCCGAATCAGCGGGTACACGGAAAACATCGAGAACGCCTTCTGCGCTAGCAGGATCTTCGCGCCGGTGCGTCTGGCAACGTCCCGCAGGACGGCCAGATTCTGCACCAGACGGTTTTCATCGAGCAGGTAGCAGGGCGTAGGAAGCTCAGTAAATTTCATATCAGTCCACCAGCACCGGCTTGTCGTTAATCTGCCACGGCAGACCCCACTTGTTCAGCGCCTCCATGTACGGATCGGGATCAAACTCCTCCACCGTGTACACGCCCGGCTTGTTCCACTTGCCGGTCAGCAGCATCGCCGCGCCGATCATCGCCGGAACGCCGGTGGTGTAGCTGATGGCCTGCGAGCCGACCTCACGGTAGCACTCCTCGTGGTCGCAGACGTTGTAAATATAGGCGGTCTTTTCCTTGCCGTCCTTCTTGCCGGTGAAGATGCAGCCGATGTTGGTCTTGCCCTTGGTGCGCGGACCGAGCGTTGCCGGATCGGGCAGCAGCGCCTTGAGGAACTGGATCGGCACGATCTGGTGGCCCTCAAACTCGATCGGGGTGGTGGACAGCATGCCGACGTTCTCCAGACACTTCATGTGGGTCAGATAGGACTGACCGAAGGTCATGAAGAAGCGGATGCGCTGCACGCCCGGAATATTCTTCGCCAGAGACTCGATCTCCTCGTGGTGGAGCAGGTACATGTCCTTGTGGCCGACCTGATCGAAGTCGTACTCGCGCTTGATGCTCATCGCCGGGATTTCAACCCAGTGACCGTTCTCCCAGTACGAACCCGGTGCGGATACCTCACGCAGATTGATCTCCGGGTTGAAGTTGGTCGCAAACGGATAGCCGTGGTCACCGCCGTTGCAGTCCAGAATGTCGATGGTGTCGATTTCATCGAACAGGTGCTTCTGTGCGTAAGCGCAGTACGCCTGCGTTACGCCCGGGTCAAAGCCGGAGCCGAGCAGAGCGGTCAGACCGGCGTCCTCAAACTTTTTCTTGTATGCCCACTGCCAGGAGTAGTCAAAGTACGCGGTAAAGCCCTCGTCCTTGCAGCGCTTCTCGTAAATGGCGCGCCACTCCGGATCGTCAGTGTCCTCCGGCTCGTAGTTTGCCGTATCCATGTAGTTTACGCCGCACTTGAGGCACGCATCCATGATGGTCAGGTCCTGATACGGCAGCGCAATGTTCATCACGATGTCCGGCTTGTACTCGTCGATGAGCGCGCACAGCTCGTCCACGTTGTCCGCGTCCACCTTGGCGGTGCGGATCTTGGTTGCAGTCGTACCGTCCAGCTTCTCCTTGATGGCGTCGCACTTGCTCTTGGTGCGGGATGCGATCATAATTTCCTCAAAAACGTCGCTGTTCTGGCAGCACTTGTGGATAACTACGCCGGCTACACCGCCGCAGCCGATGATCAATGCTCTTCCCATTGTTAATTCCTCCTCATTTTTAACTGTATATATAATTTAGATTTATTGAATGGTCTTTATTTGTTAAACTGCCGCTTGAGAAGCGAACGGAACTGCGCAGGCGGCAGCCTGTTTCTCTGCACCGGCTGAGCGGGGCGCGCGAACTG
>NZ_JAQEHY010000008.1:0-232 GCF_027665985.1 Butyricicoccus sp. AM78-15b2TA | reverse complement strand
TGCGAACTGCGTAAGCGTGTTCGCCCCTAACGGGCGGGAAGTTTGGCGCTGAACCTCAGCGGGGAGTGCGCCTACCCGGCGGGGGCACAAGAGGGTAGACACCTGCGGTTTCCACCCTCTTGTGAATCACCCCTTTCCCTTGGGGATATTCCGGCGCAGATTTCCTATATGTGACCGCTCCGAAACGGAGTACGGCAGAGGATTTTTTCTTCCGTGTCTTTCGCAACCTGTT